>CAZDMY010000135.1:2070-6940 GCA_964506405.1 uncultured Dehalococcoidia bacterium
GCAGTGTGTATGGCAATATCCCGGGCGATTTCCAGCGCTGCCGGCAGCACTTGCTCGGCCGGCAGGCATCGACTGGCCAGACCCATTTGAAAGGCTTCCTGCCCGGTAACCTTGCGGCCGGTTAACATCAGACAGGCCGCCTGCTCCGTTCCTACCAATCGGGGAAGTGTCCAGTGTGAATAGGCATCGGGCATCACACCGCGCCGTACTTGCAGGATACCATATTTCCCCTCTTCGGCAACGATTCTCAGATCGCATTGCAGAGCAAGGGTCAGCCCAATCCCCACCGCATGGCCGTTCATAGCCGCGATCACCGGTTTTCGAACTTCCCATGCAGGCGGGTCCACACCGGCCGCACTAAATCCCTCCGGATTCTGTTTGGCAAAGGTCTGCTCCCCGGCACTCATATCCGCGCCGGCACAGAACGCTTTCCCTGCACCCGTGATGACAACCGCTCGGATGGCATCATCTTGATCACATGCCCGATAGGCTTCACCAATCTCCAGGCCCATTGTCCCACTAAAGGCGTTTAAATGGTCCGGACGGTGAAGCGTAATAATGGCTACACCATTTTCGATTTCAAACCGGATATCCTGATAGGTTTTCATTACTTAAGCTCAGTCAACTCAGTATATTTTTCCTCAGCCTTTCTGAAGAATTCAAAATAACGGCTCAGGCACCACAAAACGTAGTGCGAGGCTTCAGCCTCGCCTATTTGCGACCCTAAAGGGTCGCGCTACGAAAGTTAAAGACCATGCAATTTCGGACAGCCTGGATTAAGAGCCTGTCCCGGGCGAAATCGAAGGAGTGAGGCCGACATCCATTCATCAGCGACTTTTTGTGATTCTTCAGATGGAATGCGAACCAGAGCAACTTACGGGTTGGGGTACCTGTCGCTAAATGTAATTTCCCCAAGTTCCCTGCGTCCGGGGGATTTGGCGGTTTCATCCGGATACCCGATCGGCAGGAGTATCACAATGGTCATATTCTCAGGCAGTCCCAGTATCCGGTTCACTTCCCGGGCATCGAACAGGCCGACGGGCACGGTGCCGAGCCCGAGCGAATGGGCAGCCAGCATCATGTTCTGGGCAGCCAGTGCAGTATCGAACATATACCAGTCTCCTTTTTCGGTCGGGGCCTCACCTTTGTAGTAACCGGATTGCTTCAGTTCGGCGCAGATGGCGATGGTGACTGGCGAATTTTTGATCGCATCTCCAGCCGGATTTCCTTTACCTTTGGTTTCAGCGAGGTTGCCCTTGATATCCGGATCACGAATAACGATAAACCGCCAGCACTGGGTGTTCGCCCATGAGGGAGCCCAACGGCCTGCTTCCAGTATGATGTTGATCCGTTCATCGCTGACCGGGTCCGGTTTGAATTTGCGGACGCTGCGGCGCTCTTTTATCGCTTGCATCAAATCCATACGCCCCCCTTATCAAAAGGCAACCAGCAGTCTATCGCGGCATTCCCAATCCGCGCTGGGCGATTACATTTCGCTGCACTTCATTTGTGCCGGCGGCGATTTTGGGCCCCATGCTGCAGACATAGCTGTGCCAGATTGCTCCTTTCAACTTCGTCCATTTTGAATCACCTTTGATCTGGGCATACGGCCCCTCAAGCTGCAAGCCGATATTGGCCAGTTCCTGCATCGCTTCGGTAATAAAAACCTTGGACATCCCAGCTTCTGCTTCGGGGATCAATCCTTGTTCCTGCATCCAGGCAACTCTATACGATAGCAACCGGGCTACCTCGATCTTAATTGCCGAGTTTGCCAGCCGGTGCCGAATCAGGTGATCATGTACGGTTGGTGTGCCCGGGATCACCTCTTTGGCATAGTTGATCAGATCATCGAGCAGTCTCCGTCCGGTCCCGATGAATCCCGAACCGGAGCGCTCGAAACTGAGTAGCGTCATGGCGACTTTCCATCCGCCGTTCTTCTCACCGACCAGATTCTCCCTGGGAACCCGGACATTATCGAAGAACACTTCACTTAATTCGTGCCCGTTGGCTGCATCTTCCATAGGGACGGCTTCGACGCCCGGACTCTTCATATCTACGAGAAAGAAGCTGACGCCCTTATGTCGCGGAAGATCGGGATCGGTCCGGGCCAGCACGGCACACCAGTCGGAGCGGCTGGAGAGGGAGGTCCAAACCTTTTGTCCATTGATGTAGTATGCATCTTCCTTTTCTTCAGCCCGGGTTTTAAGAGAAGCCAGGTCCGAACCGGCTCCCGGCTCGCTGAATCCTTCGCACCAGAAGCTTTCAGCATTGGCGATCTTCGATACATGCTGTTTTTTCTGTTCATCTGTGCCACAGACAATAAGGGTAGGGCCAACCATCACGACACCGATAGCATTCACTCCGGGAGCCCGGTAGTAATCCATCTCCTCGAAGAAGATCGCCTGTTCGATGTGAGATCGTTCCTGCCCGCCGTACGCCTTTGGCCAGGCCATTGCCAGCCAGCCTTTCCCGGCCAGCTTTTTGGACATCTTCTGATACATTTCCCAGACGTAATCTTTTTCGAGTTCCATCTCGATCATGGTCGGGCCGGCAAGTCCCGGCCAGTCGGCCGGTATCTCGGATTCAAGAAACTGCCGGATCTCGGTACGGAATGATTCCTGTTGTTCAGTTAAGCGAAAATCCATCGTTTTACCTCATACGTAGGTTTGATTTAAGAAAGGATACACAAATAGGAGCCCTCTTCCGGGCTCCGGATGCCTTAGTGTACCATTTCGAAAGAGCGGGTTTCAAGGTGATACTGCATGCCTCAATCGATAAATGCTATAATGCAATTCCGGGAATCATCTTTTCCTCAAGAGGTGCGCCATGGAGAAAACGGTCGGCAAGACGAAAATATCATTGCAGCAGGGAGATATCACCAAACAGCATACGGATGCCATCGTAAACGCCGCCAATTCCGGATTGATGGGCGGTGGGGGTGTGGATGGCGCCATCCACCGCGCCGGTGGTCCTGACATCCTGGAGGAATGCAAAAAGATCGTTGCTGAAAGGGGCCGCCTGCCTGCGGGTCAGGCTGTTATCACCACCGCAGGGAAAATGAATGCCCGTCATGTAATCCATACCGTAGGACCCGTTTGGCATGGCGGAGGCAAAGGCGAGCCCGAAACACTGGCCAGCGCCTACCGTGAGAGCTTGAAAGCGGCTGTCGAAAACGGATTGAAAACAGTCTCGTTTCCCTCGATCAGTACCGGCGTATACGGCTATCCGGTCGATAAGGCGGCCAGGGTAGCTTTGAACGCGGTGGCCGAGTTTCTGCATAAGGATGAAAGCCTCCAGGAAGTGGTTTTTGTCCTTTTCGATTCTCGAACACTGGAAGCCTACGAGCAGGCATTGAAGGAGCTGTGATTTTAACTTTCAATAGGTATTTTCATTAACATTGGTGCTTCGACGGGGCTGAGTACGAACGGCTCGTCTATAAATTGGGAATACTTACTCCGTTCATCCTGAGCTTGTCGAAGGAAGGACGGGAGTAATGACCGTACTATTGGAAAGGGGAATGGGCTGTCATGAAAGAGGTTTATGATTACATTGCCGACCATTGGCTGGAAGCCATCGATGATCTAAAGCGCCTGTGCGCTCAGCCCAGCATTAGCGCCCAGAATGTTGGGATGACGGAATGTGCGGAGTTGACCGCCGGATTACTTAGTGAATACGGTATAAACCACCGGCTCATTCAGACCGAAGGGGGAAATCCGGTGGTTTATGGCGAACTTGAAGGCGATTCGCCCTACACGCTTCTGTTTTATAACCACTATGATGTCCAGCCGCCGGAACCGCTGGAGCTATGGACCACCTCTCCATTTGAGCCTGTGATTGTAGAAAACAGGCTCGTTGCCCGCGGTACTTCCGACGATAAAGGCGATATTGTTGCACGCCTGCTGGCCGTCAAGGCATTTCTACAAACGAGGAGGCGGCTCCCCATTTCGATTAAGTTCCTGATCGAAGGGGAGGAAGAGATTGGCAGTCCCCATCTTGCCGCTTTCATTCGAGATAATAAGGAACTTCTGAAAGCCGATGCGTGCTACTGGGAAGGGGGGCGGGTCAGTTGGGAGGATCGCGCCGAGATCATCGCCGGACTCAAGGGGATTGTTGGGGTCGAGCTAAAAGCCAGGGGCGCAGTGCGTGACCTTCATTCTTCCATCGGAACCATCGTCCCGAATCCGGCCTGGCGGATCGTCTGGGCGCTGGCCTCTTTGAAAGATGCCGATGAAAAGATACTCATCAAAGGATTCTATGATGATGTCCGGCCTCCTACGGAAGCGGAGATCGAGGCGATCAAGGCGATGCCTTCCGATGAGAGCGAACTAAAGCAGTCGCTGGGGATAGCCGGTTTCCTCAAAGGCCTTACCGGTGCGGATCTGAATCTATACGGGATATTGCAGCCGGCCTGCAATATCAATGGACTCATCTCCGGTTACACTGGCGAAGGATCGAAAACCGTCCTGCCCTGCGAGGCCACCGCCAAGCTCGATTTTCGGCTGGTGCCGGACCAGAGGCCGGATGATATTATCAGGGGCATCTTCGGGAACAGGGATTTGGGGATATCAGTGTGACCGCCGCGGAAGGAGAACGCCCGGCCCGTACGCCACTGGAATCACCCTTCCTGAAAATCGTGTGCGATGCGGCCCGCGAGGTGTACGGCTCGGAGCCCATCCTTAAGCCCAGCATGACCGGCAGCGGCCCGATGTTCCTTTTTACCGATACCCTGGGATTGCCGGTTGCTTCCTCAGGCGTTTCAAATCCTGATTCCCGGCCGCATGCACCGGATGAAAATATTCGCCTTGCGGATTTTCTTCAGGCGGCCAGACATGTGGCTTCTATTATGGAGCGGTTGAAGTTACTCTCGCCC
>CAZDMY010000136.1:0-6852 GCA_964506405.1 uncultured Dehalococcoidia bacterium
TTCACTGTTCGGTTCGGGTGATAAGAAATCCTTCAAGATCGATACCAACGAGTATACGGGCGGGCAGGAATACAAGAATCTCAAGATGCTGCTGCTTCACAATAATTTCATGGATCCCTCCCTTCTACGAGAAAAGATGGCCTACGACATGCTCCGGTTTGCCGGTGCGTGGGCCGGGCATGTCAGTTATGTGGAATTGTGGATCGATATCCGCGACGATGACGGCCCGCCGATCTACTGGGGCGTTTACTCGATGGTGGAACGGGTGGATAAAAAGTACCTGGCAAACCGGTTCGGCCAGGGGAACAAATATGGGAACCTGTACAAGGGATTCGGATGGTTTGAGGAAGGCGCAGCCGACCTGGTTTACTATGGGGAAGATATCAACGATTATCCTCATCCTGGTGGTGACGTGTGTTACCAGAAGGAGACCAACAAAGGGAATCCCGATTACAGCGATGTGATCAATCTCTGCCGCGTGGTCGACGGAACCGGCTATGCTTCACCGGGAGACTTCGCACGGGAGCTAGAGAAAGTGTTCAATGTAGATAGCTATCTTCGCTTCATTGCGGCGATGGTGGTGTGTGACAACTGGGATATCTACCCGTTTTGCGCCAACAATTACTACATTTATAACAACCCCGGCAAAGAGCGGTTCGAGTGGATTGCCTGGGATATGAACAGCTCCTGGAGCGGAGAGGTCCATCGAGAACTCTTTCGCGAAGAATGGGGCGGGCCGGTGGATTACGCCCCCCTGCACGTGAAGGTATTTGAGGTCCCCGAGTATCGGCGAGCGTACCTGGCCTATATAGACCTGCTGAACCGGTACTGGTTCCACCCGGATATCCTGAGGAAAAGAGCCGAAAACCTGCACAATCTGATATCGCCGTACGTTAAAAAAGCAACCGGCGATAAGATGTTCTTCGGCGATACGGCCCTGTTTCCGGTTGAGGCCTTCGACATCAACTGGGAACGGGAAGCGCAATCGATTGAAGGTGAAGTGATACCGGGTATTACCGAATTTTCCGAACAGCGCTGGCATTACCTGAACGAGGTCATGAATCAGGGTTTAGATGCTGGTTTATACGGGGAAAGCGCAGGCCCTCCCGGGAAGCCATTTTCATCTTCAAGCACCGCACAGAAAAAGCAACCTAACGAAACGTTGGGTATGCGGGTGTTGCCTCAGTAAGGATTCCTTAATCAATCGTGACCTTGCCGGTCTTTGAGATATCGATCGGCGGATTCAGCGGATAGCTGGTAATCAGGTATTCACTCAAGTTGTAAGCGCCTTTGCCGGCGGTGACGTTTTGGACTTCCTCCCGGGTATCCACTTCATCATAAGAATCATCCAGCCGGTTGACACGGGCCTCCAGCAGCATACCGGTGATTGCAGTCTGGATCATCTGAACATTGGTAGCAGGAGCTTCCTCTTCAAGCGCCTTCTTGGCTTCTATGCCTTTGCTTGTTCGGCTGCATGCCAACGAAAGGGCCAGTACAGAAATCAGTAGTATAACCACGAAACACGTTCGCATTTTTCACCTCCCTAAACCGGTTCCGGGGCCAGCACCCCCCAGAAGTTCCTCACGACCCAGTAGCTGATAATTACTATCACCAGAACCAGGGGCCACCGTGGAATGTGAATTCGGGGAAGTCGATACCCCCAGACGCTCTCTGTAAAGAGATTCAATGAAGCGTATACCAGGATCGGACTTAACATCATGGCCAAAGGATTATTCCGCCATAGCCCGAGCAGATCGCCGTGCAGCATCAAATTGAGACCGCGCACCGTGCCGCATCCGGGACAGTGGGTACCGGTGATTGAGTGCCACGGGCAGTGTGGATAGAAAGCATGGTAATCCTGTAAAGGAAACAGGTTCAATACGATGGCTGAAAGGGCCAGCGAACCAGTGGCTGCCACCAGAATGAGCAACGATCTCTGTTGTACTTGTCTGGCGACGGCCTGTCCCTGTATGATGTGCATGTTTAAATGTTCCGTATGGGGAATATATTTCAAGCGCCGGCAATAGTGGTGATTATCGCGAACAAAATATAGATAACGGCACTGGCGATACCCAGCCCGATGGCCCAGTTCCCCCATTTGTCCGCCTGCCGGCTGACATACATCGCCCCGTCGATATCTCCTTCCCGTGCTTTCCCATCCACCTGGGCGGCGTATACGATGGCAACAATCCCGAGCGGCAGGCAGCAGAAAAGGGTGGCCAGTATCGCTTTGACCAGGTGATTATCCACCCGTTCGGCGGACGGATAGGCCCGAACCCCGGTGCGTTGAATGTGACGAAGGGGAAGGCCGCAATTCTTGCAGAATTTATCCGCTTGCCTGTGTTTCTCCCCGCAACGCGGACAGAAGAACTCTCGATCTACATCCGGCCGGGGCTCTACCGGTGATTCATCTGATGTGGGTAATTCCAGTGGTGCACCGCAGGACGAGCAAAAACTAACGGTATCCCAGTTGCTGGCTCCGCATTTCGGACAAAACGCCATTTCAAAGCCCTCCTCGCCGTTATCCCGTGTAGTGAAAGAGGATCATGATATCGAACATCCGCCGCATCCCTGCGCAAGGACAAGTTGAAACGAATAACAGGTTTGTGCGAATATTACCTGATCGGCACGGATTTTTCAACCACCCGGGAAGCCCTGAAGGACTTTCAGTGCTATTGTTCAAGCAGTTGCTTCAATTTGGCAATATTCTCTTTGGCGAACCCAAGTCCCGGGTCCAGGGAGAGAGCCATATGGTACATGGCAATCGCATCCTGATAACGCCCCAGCTCACGCAGATTCGAGCCGATGCTGGCGTAATCGATTGCAGATCCCGGATTGATTTCAATGGCTTTGTGGAACGCTTCGATGGCCAGCTCGTGCTGTTTGAGTTGGAAGTGACAGAAACCCAGAAGGTTGTAATTCATATAATCGGTCGGATCCTCGTTTACGGCCTTTTTCAATTCAACAATGGCTTCGTCAAAGTGTGCCAGTTCTTTCAGACAACTAGCGACATAGAAATGCACCCGTGCAAGATCCTCCGGGGCCGGGCCGAGTGTAAGTGCTTCCCTGAACCGCCCCAGGGCACGATCCATATATCCCTCGTTGAAATCACAGATTCCCTGGTAAAACCGGACCGGTGGTGAGGTTTGCTCCATTCCATCAAAAATCGAGCGGGCGGCAGCGAATTGCCCGAGATTGACATAACTTGTGCCCAGATTAAAGCGGATATCATCGCCAGAGATAGCAGTTGGGGCGCGTTCCAGAGCCTGGGTGAAAAACCGAATCGCTCCAGAGAAGTCCTGTTGAGCGAACCGAACAACGCCCCGGTGATAGGCGAACAGTCCCGGATCATCCGTGCAGGTCATTCCCTTTTCCAGGGCCTGGTCGGCCTGCCGCCATTCCATCAGGTTCAGGTGGCAGAGGGCCTGTTGGAGCAGCGCGGCGGATTTATCCGGATCGGTGGCAGAGAGCTGGAAGACCATCCATGCAAGCCCGGATGCTTCCCGATGCCGGCCCGCGCTGGAAAGGGCCAGGGCCAGTTCCATGCCGGCTTGCCGCCCTTCCCCCTGCTTGGCATTGGCTGCAAGGTTCACCTTCATGGAGACGCACGAACCGCTTATACATTCTATACAAGGCGGATTGTCTGGTGGCTCCGTAGATTTGGAAGGCCGCTTTTCCTCCCACCGGGCAAAGCAGGGAAAAGATGCCACATCTTCTCCGTCGACGACTATATGCCGGCCGCAGGGGCTCAGCAGGTCCATTCGACCGCTTTCCACGCGTTTAAGGATCGTATCGAAAACATGGTTGATCCCCAGTTGGAAAACGATGTCCTCCGCTGCCGAGCCTTTCGGCTCGACATAAACCCTCAATTCCTTCTCCAGAACCGTTTGAGGATCGAGCGGTGAATTTGAGATAAAGTAAAAACTGGGTTTGGCCAGGCGGGTTCTGAAGAAATCGGCGATAAACAGGATATCCTCTTCGGCCGCAGCTTCAGGAGGCTGGATAATCGGAAGGATCAGCATTCTCACTTCATCCTGCTGCTCATAGGCTTCCTGCTGGAACCCAAGCGTGAGGTTAAGGACCGTTTCCCATTGATTGAGGGCTGCTTCGGTGCAGGCTTGCATGCGAATAAAGGGATGAACATAGATGACGGCCAGTTTTTCGCGCGTGAGGTATTCGCCGATAATTCCAATGATTTCAGTAAAGCGTTCGATCTCTCCCGCCGGATCGTTGTCGAGCAGAAAAATATCGCTGCGCCAGTTCATCTCTACCAGAGTGGAATCTAGCCATTCGAACAGGCTGTGGCGAGTCAAATCATGACTTTCTGGAAGTCGCAGGATCATTGTTTGGATCGGCAGGTCGCCGGAAGGCGGCTGGATGTTCATCAGGCCACGATCCTTTTCCCGCCGTCCAGTGATTCTGCCTTCCAGGCGGCTCGTACTTTATCGATCTCGGCCTTGGACATCCATTCGGTTTCAAATTCCGTACCAATGCCCTGACACGGCTGAAAGCGGGGGCGAAGCGGCTTGATGCCGAACTTCGCCGGGGCCGAGGCTATCTCCGATCCGTGGTAGATCTGCATTTGTTGAGCGTTGCTGTTGCCGCGTATCTTTACCCCCGCAGCTTTAACGAAATCGAGCGTTTGCATGGCATCCTCATAGCGCTCGTAAGGAAGCGCATACTGGGAAAATAGCTCGACGTCCAGGCCGGCAGCAAATGCTGCATCTACTGCCTGTCGAATCCGGTCGGGATCAAGGTTCTTCTTCAAGCGCGGGAAAACGTTCTCCGAAGCGCTCTCCAGTCCCATCGCCAGTGTATGGACTCCCGCCCTTTTCATGAGTAAGATAAGTTCGGTGTTCAGCATATCCGCACGTGTTTCGATCCACATGCTCACCGGCAGCCCGGTTCGGACAATTCCCTCAAGTATCTCGGTTACCCTTTTCTCATTGAAGGAGAAATTGGGATCTGCAAACCAGAGTTTGCCGCTGCCCTTACTAGCGACATATTTGATTTCCTCGATGATGCGATCGACCGAATGGGTGCGAATCCGGCGCCCGGAGGCGGCCGGCGTGTAGCAGAACGAGCAGACATGCGTACAGCCCCGAGAACTTAACATAATAGCCTCGTCCATATCGGCAGGGTTCAGGATACCTTCCAGCCAGGGAGAAGGATAATCATCAAGCTTCCCCTCGGATTGCACCGCAGGGCCGGTGAGATATCCGCCCCGAAGATTTCTGGAGGTTGTGCCCGGGACGGGTTTGTTGGTTTGCTCTGAAACGATTGCCTCTGCAACGGCAAGAAGAACAGGTTCGCCTTCCTCCCGGCAGAGGAAATCGGCACAGGGCAGCACGCTGAGGGCATCATCGGGCAGGAAGGTGATCTGGGGCCCCCCTAGAACCACATAGCAATTCGGCGCAGCCTGTTTGACCAGGCGGGCGAGTGCATGTACATGAAAAATATTCCGCTGATAGGTGCCGAATCCGACCAGCCGGGGCGCATAAGCGCTGATATATTCGGCAAATGATCTTGGACTGAACAGTGAGTCGGAGCCGAAACTCAGTATTCTAACTTCGTGTCCCTGCGAGCTGGCAACCGCTCCCAGGTATCCCAGGGATATTGGAGTAGCGGCGGCCATGAACGGGTTGAAATCGATGAGTAAAATTCGCACGGTGTTTCTAGAAACGCTTCTCAATTTCGAGCCTGGACTTGCCGATTTCCTTTTCCACAAGTTCCTTCAGTTTGTCAAAGCAGGCATCGGATTCGGGGGCGGCGTGCCAGAGCCAGATGACGATCTCCCCCTCCCGGTATATTTTGTTTCCCGCTTCCTCGGGATGCTCGTCCTTGAGGTACTCTTCCAGGGATTTTGCGGCAGTATTTGATTTGAATTCAACAACCAGCAATCCGATTTCATCGGGTTGGTTTTCGCCGTGGTAGATGGAGATCAGGATATCTTCGGCAGAATCTGCGATCGTGTCATCAAACCAAATTGCCGCGATGCTTTGAGCATGTTCCGGCTCGGAGGAGAGAACAGGGTTTCCCACCAACCCGTTGTGATATTCGGTAGGTCTCAGCGAGCATGCCGGGGTAAATGCGTCCTGAGGGAACACAAAATCTGCAGGCTCCAGATTTTGCAGGCTGTTGCCGGTGTGATCGCACCCGGCAAGCAACAAAAAAAGGATCAGGGCAAGCAACGGCTTTCTCATTTTAATTCACCCTGCCGACAGGGATAATCTCATACTACACAACTCGGAAAAGCCCAGTCAAGCCAAAAAGCTCCCATCCCGTTGGCCTATCTACCCCATTGCATAGGTTCCGGAGCCCACTGCGATGAGATCGTTTTTCTCGTTATGTAATTCCATACGCGTAACAGCGAACTTATTCCCGGCACGGATGACCCAGGCGGTGGCGGTGAACACGTTGCCTGAGCCGGGCCGCAGGTAGTCGATGCGCAGATCCACAGTAGCGTTCTTACTGATGGTTTTTACCTGAACTTCCCGGGGTTTGTCTTTGACTTTCTGATAAACGTGTAGAAAGACCGCCCCACCAGCAACGGTATCGAGCGCTGCGGCGATGAGCCCGCCATGCAACGTGCGATAAAGTAGATTTCCAATGAAATCATTGCGAATTTCAAGCTTCATCCGAGCCAGATCATAGCTGGGGGAATCCTCGACCATGTCCATAAAGCTATCAAAGGTAGGCCTCGAGTCGCGGATATCCAGAAAATACCCTACGAGGGATCTGAGTTCGGGATCTTCATCGTAGATGGTCATAATTCCTGTGTCTGGTAGCTACTCTATACGGATGAGAGGAATCCAGCTTTCATGCAGTCGCGTCATTGCTTTATTTTCCGAA
>CAZDMY010000137.1:0-2965 GCA_964506405.1 uncultured Dehalococcoidia bacterium
CCTGCCACTCGCCACCGATATTGCGCATCACCCAGATATCGTACCCACCTTTGCCCCCGGCCCTCGCCGAGTGGAAGTAGAGTTCCGTTCCATCTTCAGAGAAATGAAGCTCGCCAACCTCATAATCGGGATCAAAATCCGCATTCCGCCAACCGGTCCATTCCCCATCGACCTGAGTAGCTGTGAACCAGTGAACACCGGTGTAGCCCTCTCTCGCCGAGCAGAACCAGATGATATTATCCTGAACGAACTGACAGCCGTCCAGAGCCAGTTTATCCGAATCCTGAAGGACGACCCGTTCCACATCACCCCATATTCCGTTCTCTTTGTGGCTCACATAAATACCGGTCACGCCGTCGATCACCTGTTTTTCAACCGGAACATCAGGGTCAGGCGTGAAGAAGAAGTAGAGAGTATTGCCGTCAGGGGTAATGAAGGGGGAATCCTCCGCGCCTGCCGTATTGATCGGTCCGGGTACCGGCACCGGCTCCTGCCACTCATCCGAATGAAGCTGTGGCGGATGGGAATCCGTTTGCGGGGTCATTTTCACTGCACTCGCTGGAATGGTATCTTCCCTGAAAACAACTTCAGGTGTCGGGATATCAACAGGTGATTCGCTTGCCGATGGCTGCGGCTTACCATTAACCGCCGGTTCTTCAGAACAACTCATCAAGATGACCATTAAAACGACACTCAGAAATATCAACATATACTGTTTCATTTAATCTCCTTGTTCCCATAGACCTTCAAGAAAATCCGCCCATCTCCTTTTTGCACCCGGAATGTTTCAGCCCGGATATCAGAGGTGGCGTCCTTGTGGATAGTATGGAAAGATATGCTCGTTTCCGAATATGGGGCGGATACTACGGTGCCAAATTCGAAATCACGACGGTAAGAGTTGTCTTTTTGATAGTAATCGCCGAGCGGATTGCCTAGTTCGACATCGTATTCAGGGAACCACCAGGCCTGCCCGTGATCCCGGGGGCCGAAATCGTAGGTAAAGTAAGTATTGTTGTTCAGCAAACTCAAAGTAAGGCCGAGCCGCATTCGATTCAGGTCTTTAATTCCGGTATCGTCGGTATCTACCGCATATACTATCATGTAATCGGAATTCGCAGCCTCCAGTCCGGTCCGATAATCGGCTCCCCATTCACCCAGGAAATTTTCCATCAGGTAACCGTCCATATATTCAGCATAAGCATCGATTTCATCATACGCTTTACCGGCATTGAAAATAACCGGTTTATCTTCAGTATTCAATCGATCGATGCGTTGGAGAATATCCCGCGTGGCACTGACCCACTGGGCAGAACTGATGGCTTCCGGGCACCAGGATTGCTCGGTGACCATGTCAACGATAATACCATCATGCTGTGCAAGTTGTAGTGTCGTCTTATAGAAGCTGGTAATCAGTGAAATCCAATCGGGGTTTTGCGGCTTCATGGCATAGATTTCCTCGTGGCCCCATTCTTCCGAAGCCCAGCCGAAGGCACAGCGTGAGCCATCGGCATCACGCAGGTACATCGTGTCATCTATCTCCAGTGATTCATGTTGACCGGCGCCGGCTACGGTAAGCAGGAACTGCTTCCAATCCGGATTCTCCCACACCCAGTTGACGGTAAGCCCGGCCAGCAGAAGCACATTGGGATTAGCATTGCGCAATTGCTCGGCCTCCGTCGGTTCGAAATAGCCTGACATCACCAGGCTATATGGCTTGCCACTGGCAATGATCTCGTCCTTTTTGGCCAGCCAACTGGCGATTCTAGGGCAGGTTCCGGTGCGGGCTGATTCTGTGGCAGCAGGGATAAAGGGGGTCTCCGAGGTAGCAATTCCGGTATCACCACTATCACAGGCAACAAGGACAACAGCAAGCAGTATCACGATAGTCAAGAAGATGGGAACGTACCTTATGTCATATCTGTTATTCATTTGATCGCCACTAATTTACGGGAGAGCGTTTCTCATTCGTCGCAATGCTTCCAACAGCGTCACCCTCGAACAGCCGAAGTTCAGCCGGACGAATCCGGGGCCACCAAAATGCACCCCGTCAGATAAACCCACACCCCCTTCTTCGAAAAACGCCGCCGGATCGTCAATTTCAGCCGCACGGGTATCGATCCATGCCAGGTAGGTGGCTTCCACGTGATGCATCGAAAGGCCGGGCATCTCCCCAACAGCTTTTTCCACCAGGTCCCGGTTTTGGCGCAGATAATCAAGTAATGCCGCCAGCCATGCGGCGCTATCGCGGTAAGCAGCCAGCGCGGCGGTGTATCCCAGTACATTAACAAACGGTACTATGCCGGCCGCAGCGCGGCGGAACCGCTTGCGTATTTCGCTGTTGGGAATAATGGCAGCAGAACAACCCAGACCCGGTAGATTGTAAGTCTTACTGGGTGCCATTAGGGTAATGGTCCGATCAGCAACTTCAGGACCTGAAACGGCAGTAGGAATATGCCGCTTGTCCTGATCCAGGATCAACTGGCAGTGGATTTCATCGGAGCAAATGATGATATCGTGTCTTTGGCAAATATCGACCAGATTCCTTAGCTCATCTCGATTGAAAACGCGGCCGGCCGGATTGTGGGGGCTGCAGAGGATGAACAAACGGGTTTTCGGTGTGACAGCGCTTTCCAGTTGGTCGAAATCGATAGCCCACCGGCTTTCCGTCTGAACCAGCGGCACCGTGATCAAATTGCGTTGTGAATATTTCGGGGCGGAAAGAAAAGGCGGGTACACAGGTACTGTCGTCAGCACGTCATCACCATCTTTGCCCACTGCACGACAAGTGACGTTCAGCCCGGTGACCAGCCCGGGCAGCCAGACGATCCATTCAGTTTTTATCTTCCATCCATATTCCCTGTCAAGCATTAAAACGACAGTGTCAACAAGCTCTTCAGGCGGAAGAGTATATCCGAACACGCCGTGTTCCACCCTGCGATGGAGCGCATCGATCACAGCAGGAGGC
>CAZDMY010000137.1:2975-6842 GCA_964506405.1 uncultured Dehalococcoidia bacterium
GGAGGCGAACGAAAATCCATATCCGCCACCCACATCGGGATAATATCGCGGTCCTTATACCTGTCCCATTTCAGACTGGCAGTGTTGCTACGGTCAACGGGGGTATCAAAATCATACGGAATGGTTCATCTCCAGCGTATGCAGGATTTCGTCCGGCTTTGTATCCTCTGTGATTGTAATTCGATATAGTGTTACGCCCTCTCGCTGATAGTGATCGACCATCGGAGCGGTGCGATCAAGAAAAATGGAAAGCCTGTTTTCGATTTCAGCCATTGAATCATCCACGCGACCCGATCGTTCTCCGCCTGAATTCAACAATACTCTTCGCCGTACGATTAGTGGCGAACACTCCAGGCAAATAACTCCCCGAACGTCGATTAGTTCGTCAATTCGATTCGCCTGCCCTGTGTGTCGCGGCAGGCCGTTCAGTACAAGCATGCCCTTTTCTCCGTTCAGTTTTACCTCGATGAATTCTCTCAGGATATCATAGGCAATATAGAAATGTTCGTCTTCAAGCAGGGCTCCGGTTTCCAGCGAACGGCGTATGATGGTCATCTCATATTTGCCCAAGTAAGATGGACGTTCGCTTTGGCCGGCGATATTTCGAAGGTTCTGGCCGAAATCAAAATGAACGCAGCGATGCCCCCAGAGGCCGGATTCTTCACATCGCCTGCCAAAGGGGGTCTTCCCGGAGCCGGAGGGGCCGACCAGTATTACCGCAGGGCATCGGAGCATGAATGAACACTGTCCTTGACTACTCTATATGGACGTTCCGCTTCACGTTGAGCAGCGTGGTGGGACTGTCGGCGGTAATGTCATAAGTCCCCGGATTCACAGGCCCGACGTTTATCATGGCCCTGATGCCTTCTGCTGTGTTGATACAACTGGAGGTACCGGTGAAGTAGAACAGGGCCAGATCGGGATTCATCAGTATATGGGAACTGCTGCCGGGCGGGTAAAACCCGATATCAATCGGGAATGGCTCACATATCTTCGCCTCAGTGCCGGATTGCTGAACATCCAGATACAAATCGACCATCACCGTCCCGGGCCTTATTTGCGGTATTGGTGAAGCCTCAGGCGAAGGAGTCGGGGAAGCTTGTTTTGTTGGTGTGGGTGAAGGCGTCGGGACAGGCGACGGAGCAGGCTTAGGCTCGAAAACCATCTGGCCGGGTATTGCCAGTCCGTACGCAATAATCAGCGATTCGCCGTTATCGGCAAAGTGAAAACTGTGCGCTTCGTATAAGGCCGAAAGGTATCCTTCCTCCTGGTACATGACCTCACTGTTCTGGCATGCACGTTCGGTGCAGGTGAGATTATCGATAAAGAGCGTGTTTTCTTCGATATAGAAATCCGCTGTATAGGTATTACATCCGGTATAGCCCTTGATTAACTGGCGGTCCCCCTGGGTAATAAACTGAAGTTCAATCTGAGCTTCCCGGCTGAACTGCCATTCTTCGCTGCTATCACTCACTGCAGCGAGAACCCAGGTATTCTCCGTAAGTGCTTCGGTTCCGGGCATATTGATGCCGGGGCTGGGAATGGGAAAAACAGGGGCGAGGCCGGAAGGCGGCGAGGTTGTTGGCAAAGGAACAAGAGTTCCATCCGGAGAAACGGTTTCGGTATCGCCGTTCCCGCCGCAGCCCAAAACGAGTAACATTCCAGTGATGACCATCAGTAATATGCGTCGTTCCATCACACCTGTCACCTTCTATTGCATTATAAGGTCAGCCGCCTTTTCCAGCAACCCTGTCTGAATAAAAAAAAGGGCAAACTACCCCCTTGGGCAGAGTGCCCTGTTTGAAAACCGTCTGTCTGAAAAAGTGGCAGCGGGCGGTTACTAACCGATTCTAAAAACCGTGGTGCTGCATTTCGGGCAAATACCTTTAGTTGCCGGTCTCTTGTTCTTCATGGTGACTTTCTTCGGACTCTTGATGGTCACTTTCTTGCGGCACTTCATGCAGTATGCGGTCATAGCTGCACCTCCTTTGACACGAAGGATACACGATTGTGACCGGAATGTCAATAGGTTAACCATACTTGCGGCTCACCATCTATGATTTGTTGCACTTTGCGTTCCAAATGTATTCCTTATAAATCAAGAATCTGGTATATTAATCACAATGAAAGCGTGCATGATTTCAAGAAAGGAACTGTTCGCGACTCGCTGCCTTTACTGCCTGGCACTTTTACTAGTGATGATTATGTCAATAGTGTTTGCTCCCGGTTGTGATGGCGATGATTCAGCCCCTCTAGAAGAAACCCCTCCTGCCACTACCCCGATACCTTCCCCTGCCCCGGTTACAGTCGATCAGAAGAACACATTCGATTTAGCGCTGTGGAATGTCCCCCTGATGGAAAACCGCCCTTATATCCGTTGGTGGTGGCCCGGAGGAGCCGTCGATCCCCGGCAGTTGAAAGCCGAATTGCGGCTGCTCAAAGAATCCGGGTTCGGCGGGGTGGAGGTACAACCTTTCGTATTTGGATTATCTCCTGAAGAAATCGAGGCCAACCCCGATATTCGCACAGTTGGCACCCCCGAATTTTTCGAGAAACTGCGCATAGCTGCCGAGGAGGCTCAGACAATCGGGCTGGGATTCGACGTCACATTCGGCAGCGGCTGGCCCACCGGCGTGCCGGACACTGCTGATGCAGCCGAAAAACAACTACTGATGAGCACACTTGAAATAAATGGCCCGGCTGAATTCCACGGGCCGCTTCCTACACCAGCCCCGCCTGCCTACCGGGAACGGGTGAATGCTTTGATGAACGTTGTCGGCCCGTTCGATGAGGACCTTCGGCTCGTTGCGGTAACTGCCGCTGAACTCGTGGATAAGGAGGCTCTAAAACCGGGTCTCGATTCTTTTATCGATCTTACTGAATTTGTTGAAGATGACATGCTGAAATGGTCTGTTCCCGAAGGTAACTGGCTCATTTCCGCATTGTACGAAAACAATACGGGTCATGCTCCGGTAGGCGGCGCTTTCTCAGGGCTCTGGTATGACGCCCTGATTGTGGATCATTTCGATGCATCCGGAACTCGAAAACTGATTGAAAACTACGGTAATCCGATGGTCGATGCCTTCGGTGAGTATACGCCGGATGCCATCTTTGTGGACAGCTTCGAAATGGTGGGTGAACTTCCCTGGACATCCTCATTCACGGATCAGTTTGAAGAACGTAAGGGATATGACCTGAGGCCTTATTTGCCGCTGCTATTCAGGGTCAACGGCGAATCCAAGTACACCATAATGACCGACCTGATGGCAGGTACCAGCCTTTCGCCTGTTTACACTTCAGCCGGTGAGGAGGGAATACGGGTTCGGGAGGATTACGAAGAAGTACGGGCAATGCTGTTTATCGAAGAGTTCGTTGAACCACTGGCAGAATGGGTGAATGAAAACGGCATGAAACTGCGATTACAGGCCCAGGGAGGCTGGGCTGATTACCTTGACGTGTACCAGATGGCCGATATCCCTGAATCCGAAGGTTTGTTCGCCGGCGGGACATATGATTTCCTCAAACTGGCGGCTTCCGCCGCCCATATCAGCGGAAGCAGATTAGTGGGTTGCGAAACTTTCGTGATGCTTTCACCAGATCCGAAGGGATTCACCCCGGATGATTTTCACCTGCTTGCTGATCGGGCCCTCAGTGCCGGGATTAACCGGATAGTATATCACGGGTTTCCCTATAAATTCACTCGTGACAATGGTGAAATATGGTACCCATTTACCGGGGATTTCGGGACAGTTCGCGCCGGCCCTCTGCCGATCAATAGCTGGATATGTGAGAGCCACCCGGTCTGGCCGGAAATCTCATCTTTCAATGAGTATCTTTCACGCCTATCCTATGCCATGTCAGCGGGTA
>CAZDMY010000138.1:0-6816 GCA_964506405.1 uncultured Dehalococcoidia bacterium
CGGGGGCTCACCGGTTTTACATAATTGCGATTTCAATAACAATATAGCAGAGTATGGAGGAGCACTGTATCTGGAGCGCTCAGACCTGAGATTGTACAATTGTACCTTCTGGAATAATACGGCTCTGGTTGGAGGGCCGGGTGCTCCGCTTCCAAGCGAGTCCAATCCACCTTCTTCCGATTCCCTCACCCTCGAACAGCTTATGGGCTATGATGTGTCTATCGGCGGTGCAATCTTGAATGATGAGTCCGGCCTGGTTCTCGTCAACTGTGCATTTACCGGTAACTCAGCCGACTCAGGTCGTGCCATTTACAACGCATCGGATTCCTCGCTTTCATTAACCAATACTATCATATGGGGAAATAACGGGAACCCAGGGTTATCCAATGGAATTGTGAACGTTACTTTTTCCGATATTAATGGCGGAACCGGGGAATCCTGGTTTGGAACCGGTTGTATCGACATGGACCCGTTATGGGGCAACCCTGCCATTGGGGACCTGCATCTGCAGAACGATTCCCCGTGCATCGATACCGGTACGAACACCGCAGTTCAAGATGCCGGTATCCTGGAGGATTACGAGGGGCAAAGCCGCATCATTGGGGGCATAGTGGATATGGGCCCAGACGAATTTAGCGCCATATTCGTAGATGCCGGCGCGACGGGTGACAATAATGGCGACTCGTGGACGGATGCCTATATCGATCTCCAGGATGCACTACAGGTGGCTTCTTATGGGGCTGAGATCTGGGTTGCTGCCGGTACCTATACGCCGGGCAGCAGCAGGAGCGATTCTTTCCGGATGAAGAATGGGGTCATAATCTACGGTGGATTTCCCAATTCCGGAAATCGGGAATGGGAAGACCGTGACTGGTATGTCAATAAGACAGTGCTCAGTGGCGATATCGGTGTCCCGGGGGATAATTCGGATAATTGCTATCATGTTCTGTATCATCCGGCCGGAACAAATGTCGATCAATCAGCGGTCCTGAACGGATTTGTTATTTCCGGTGGAATGGCGAACGTGGATCAGGTTGATTGCGAACATGGTGCCGGTATGTACAATTCAGGCAGTTCCGCCCCGACTGTTGTCAATTGCGTTTTTTCCAATAATATCAGTAGTGAGTTCGGGGGCGGGATGTACAATGCAGCCGGCTCATCTCCTAACCTTACCAATTGTATTTTTCACTCCAATACAGCGGAAACCTATGGAGGCGGGATGTACAATGATGGCGCTTCCCCGGTTATCACCAACTGCACTTTTTCCTCTAATACCGCCATATCCAAGGGCGGGGGGATATACAACGAGAATTCCTCACCAATTTTGACTAATTGTATTCTCTGGGGAAATGAAGCATATTCCAGCCAGGAGATGCATGATTCCGGTGCTTCCGCCCCCTCTGTCAAATATAGTGATATCTGGCTCGCATCCGGCACTTACCCTGGTATAAAGAATACCAATCAGGACCCGGTATTCATCAACCCTGCTATGAAAGATTTCCGCATTGATCTCAGCTCGCCCTGTATCGACAGCGGCTCAAACCCGGCAGTGCCTGCCGGCATCACCTCTGATATAGAGGGCGACAACCGCATACTGGATGGTAATTTGGATTTCAATGCGGTCGTGGATATGGGAGCCGATGAGGCAAAAACGCTGAACTTGATGCTCGCCAGCAGCGCAGGCGGTTCGGTCATCGATCCGGGCGAGGGTTCTCATCCTTGCATTGCCGGATTGACGGTGCCCATTCTGGCTGAGGCAAGCCCCTGCTATGAGTTCGTTCGCTGGACCGGAACCGGAACGCCGGCGATTGTCAATACCGGCTCGCCCAATACCGAGATTCTCATCGATGCGGATTACGCTATCCAGGCGGAATTCGTAATCCGGCAATTCAGCCTCACCCTGTCCGAAGACAGCAACGGTTCTACCATTCCGGCCTCCGGCGTACACGGCCCTTACAACTGCGGCACAGCTGTGATTATCAATGCTCTACCCAATGCGTGTTATTCGTTCGACCGGTGGACGGGCGATACCACTTATTTAACGGGAACTGTGACTCAAGCCGCTAACTCCGTCATTATGCCCGAGGAGAACGTTAGCCTGACAGCTACATTCGTTTTAAACCAGTATGATCTGACGGTTTCCAGTACCACCGGCGGTTCCGTTACAATACCGGGGGAAGGCGAGTTCCTCGATTATAATTGCGGCACCGAGGTGGCTATAACAGCAGTGGCAGATGAAAACTATCGATTTGTGAAATGGACGGGTACCGGAAGCCCCAGTATTTCCAATCCGGGTTCACCGAACACCACTATTACAATGAATGGGGACTATCCTATTACGGCCAATTTCGAGCTAACCGGCAAGATCGTGGATATTTACGTCAATCTCCAGGGTGGCAGCCGCCCGTTATCCGGATGGGAAGTACCGATAAGTATAGGTTTTTACCCGCCGGGAAGTCCCGATGGGTGGCTACTGAATCCGGCTTCAGCAACGTATTATTTCAGCGGTACGACGACCCGCTCCTTCTACGGAGGCGGAACGCGGGCTTACTTCCAGTGCCCGCAACCGGTGGCTCCCGGTACTTACGATATCACCGCAGACAGTGCGACCACATTGCTGAACGTCCGGCGTTCGGTCGGTATATGGTGAATCCCCTTATAGGGAAAGGAAGTGTCATCCACGCCCCGCCGGATTATTGCGATTTGTGAAGGTTCAATCTACAGATGAAAAAATTCTGGTCAGTAATCGGGCTTCTCACTCTCATCTTTGTTGCTGTAAGCGGACTTGCCTTGCCGGGAACCGGGGCTGCCCATTCATCTGATACGGATTTCCCTTCGCCTTCTCAAATATCTCCAGAAAAAGATGAGCACAGCCGTCAATACCCCTCTATGAGTTCCGCCCTGGCACGGCTCGTCCTGGCAGATGCACCTCACAGCCCGGGAGAAAGCGCGGCCTTTAAAGGACGGCCTTCATCTGCCGGGATCGGTGAGAACCGTGTGCGGGTGATAGTTGAGGCTTCGGGAATCGACACCGAAAGGCTGATCTCCCGCCTGGCCGAAACCGGTGCAAACGTCGAAGCCAGCCACGGGAGCTTGATTCAGGTGGATGTGCCGGTCCGAATGCTGGCCGATATAGCCATTATTGAAGGTGCCCGCTTTGTTCGCTTACCGGCCATCCCGGTTCCTCAGGCGACCACTCAGGCCTTGGATTACCTGGGTGTGCCTGGCTGGCATGATGCGGCTTACAGCGGCAGCGGGGTGAAGGTGGCCATTCTGGATGGCGGATTCGCCGGATATCAGAGCCTGCTGGGCACTGAGTTGCCCGGGACGGTGACAGTCTATCACCCGACCGGGGGAGACGATATCAGTGGCTGGGGCTCCCACGGAGCTGCCTGTGCGGAGATCGTTGCCGATATCGCGCCCGAAGCGGATATGTTCCTGGCCTTTTTCCGCACCGAGGTGGAATGGATGAATGCGGTTGACTGGCTGATCGATCAGGAAGTTGATGTTATCTCCCATTCGGTCTCCTGGATGTTTGCCGGGCCTGGAGACGGGACCGGATGGGGGTGTGAGAAAGTCGCTCAGGCCAGACGTGCCGGCGTAACCTGGCTGCAATCTGCCGGGAATTACGGCCAAGATCATTGGCAGGGCAGATTCTCCGATCCGAATTCGAATAACGTTCATAACTTTACGCCGTACGACGAGACCAATCGCATATGGGTCCAGGCCGGGAAAAAGGTAACCGCCGCAATGCGTTGGGACGACCCCTGGGATGCGTCCGCCAACGACTATGATCTTTATCTTCTGGATAGCTATGGCGCTACCATAGCTTCATCAACGGATATACAGGATGGTGACGACCACCCGGAAGAAATGCTGGAATCGTTCGTTTATGCCTCCGGCTGGTATTCCCTTCAAATCAGGCGGGTTTCCGCAAACGGCCTGGCGCGGTTCGATCTTTATACCGTCGATAAAGAGCTCCAGCACCAGGTACTGTGGGGAAGCATCATGGACCCCGCCGATGCCAGTGCGGCCATCACGGTGGGGGCGTTCCCTTGGTACGATCCGCAGTCGGTCCGGGATTTCAGCGGTCGGGGTCCCACTGGAGATGACCGGACCAAGCCCGACTTAACGGCCCCCGATGGCATTACCACGGTTTCTTATGGCGATACATTCGAAGGCACTTCAGCCTCCACGGCCCATGCAGCCGGAGTAGCGGCGCTCTTGCTGGAATACTATCCCCGCTACCGCCCCGCGCAAATCCAGGCACTCTTGGAGGCTCGAGCGTTAAAGGATACAACTGAAAAAAACAATGTTTCAGGCTCGGGCCGGCTTTTCATGGGAGATATCCCGGGGACCATTCTGGTCGACAAGAAGCTGCCGGATGATCCGGAAAACAGGGTATTTAATACCATCGCAGAAGGGATCGCTGATGCTGTCCCCGGTGATCAGATTACTGTCCGGCAGGGCATTTACCAGGAGAAGGTGTACGTCGACAAGCCGGTTGTTTTGCAGGGCAGGGGAATGCCGGTGGTGGATGCCGGCCAATCCGGCAGTGCCATAAGCCTTGTGGCGGACGGCTGTACGCTTTCGGGGTTCGACCTGTGTAAAGGCGGCTGGGAATCCATGGATGGCGCACTTCAGCTTCTGTCCAACGGGAACCAGATTGAGAAGCTCATTATCCGGGATAGCTGGAATGGACTATACCTGTGGTCATGTTTTGAAAACGTCATTGGTGGGGTGACTGTCCGGGATAATTTCAACGGAATTTCTGTCTACGATGCAGATTCCAATTTGTTTTGTGCTAACAGCTTGATGTCTAATGCAACGACTTATGCTCGGGATAATACCGCAGGGAATACCTGGGATAATGGCTTGGCCGGGAATTACTGGGATAACTACCTGATAAAGTATCCCGGAGCTGCCGAGGTGGGCGATACCGGGGTTTGGGATACGCCGTATGCAATCAACGGAAGCATGGCGGAAGACGGGTATCCTCTCGTGGGAGAGCCCCTTCAGGTCAATATTACCGTACCTGGTGTGTTTGCTGTGGGTACTGAATTCACCGCAGAGGTCGGGGTAAGAAACGCGACGCCATTAGATTTTGAACGTATTCGGGTATGCCTTTCGACGGATGAATACCTTATGTTAGTTGCAGGCGGGACGAAAGTGCAATCGCTTCGTGAGTTTGCGCCGGGAGCTACAGGGACGCTTACCTGGCAGCTGGAAGCGGGCACCGTCAGCCATCAGAGCGTTATCACAGTTACTGCAGAAGCGCTGGCATCCGGTGTGGGTGGGCTCATAACCGAAGAAACGCTGGAGATCGATATCACTACCTGGAACCCGTGGATATACGATACCAATACCAACGGCGTCCTGTCGTTCAAAGAGATGATTGCAGCCCAGGCCGACTACCTTGCTGAAATCATTACCTGCGATCAGATGGTGGATGTGCTCCTGGTTTACCTCACATCCTGATAAGGGAATGACATCGCTCCAGTCGCCAATCAATAATCGATATTCAATACCAGTTCGGTGGGAGAAATCGCCCTGCCGATTTTGCAGCCGGTATTGACGGTTGTCAGTTTTCCCCCGATAGTACCGTAATAGGTTTTCCCCGCCTCAAGCCCGGCAAGCCCATCGACCACCCCGCCCACGGCTACCTGGATAGGGTCGTTTTCCCCGCCTGACTCTTTGGCAATGCCTACCGGATCGATCGATTCCCGCTTACCCAAGACCAGTTTGCCCTTTGAACCATCGAAAATATCACTAAAAGCGACCACGAACAGGTTATCGTCAAGCCATATCGTATCAATTTCTTCTACAGGTGAATCGGCAAACACAATCTGGCCTTGAGGATCGATATCCGAAGCCGTAATATTGAGCCAGGTAACCTTTCCTTTATGCTCGTCATTCATGTCAATAAACGCAACTACCGCTATACTTTCAGAGGGGTTGATATCTATTGCCAGTTCGGAAAGAGGGCTCATTTTGAAGAAAGGAATATTTGCAAGTGAAAGGAACGGAAAGTTTTCAGCCGAACGTGTTGCGTAATTGAAGGCACCATACAAAGATTCGTTGGTGTGGACGAATGTAACCAGCACTTTATCTGTGTTGTAAGCTATAAGGTCAGTCGATCCCCCTATCTGGCTGCCACAGAAAGAATTGGTCATATCAAAATAGGTCACCGTTCCGGCTTTTTGTAGTTCTGTTGTAACGGTGCCGTAGTACGTTGTTCCGTTAAGCCCTCCCGCTTCGACTCTTTTACCGACTACAAGAAATCTGCTGATATTTGAGCTGGAATCCAGGTAAACGCTGTTGGGGTTGGTAAACCCCGTAGTGATGGGATTCTTCTTAATTGTGCCAAAAATAACTTTTGTGCCGGCTGACGGAACAATCTCTCCGACGATTGCTTTAGGTTCGGAGTAAGTACCGAAGGCTATGACGAAATGAGGAGTGCTGTCCACTTCACCGAGCCTTGAGAGGGTTGCATATGTGGGCGCGTAATAAATGGTACTGTACCAGAAAGGTGCCTGGAATTCCGAGATAGTACCGTTGGTCTCTACCTTTCCTATCCAGGCATATCCCTTGCTACTATAAATATAGCTTACTAATACGTACTTTTCACCGGATATGATGAAAGAGGCAACGTCTATTTGGGAAACAGTGGTATCCAAAAATACCGTAGGAGCATTGCACTCCCAGGTGTCCCCGTTTAATGCTGTGCAGTACCTGACCTCTCCGCTGGAAGTTTGCTTGTTGAAATACGCGATTACGATCTCATTGGACGAGAATTTGTCGAGGTCTATCTGCCCG
>CAZDMY010000139.1:0-6714 GCA_964506405.1 uncultured Dehalococcoidia bacterium
GCCTGGGCAAACATCACATCTGGGATGGCCCCTGGTCCCTGAACGGTTACCGTATCATCACCGGTTACACCGGCGATTACCTCGGTTCCCGATGCGATCCCCTGCCCCTTGGCCTGGCCGGCAAATACATAGTTGCCCGCTGTGTTGGAGGCAGTTGCTTCATAGGTGAAGGTGCCCGGTTCGGCCATCCAGCCGAAGGTGACGTTCTGGCCATTTACGACCACCTGGGCGATATTCGGGCTCTGGCTCCCGTTAACGTAGCCAAAGCCTGCTGGCAGTGTCTCTGTGACGCCACCCGGATTGATGCCCATGCAGTAGACACTCACCTGGAATTGTGCACCCGGGTCGACTGCAGCATCGGGAAGCGTGCGCCAGGCAATGATTCCACCAGGAGGCATATTTGCCGACCCACAAGTAGGGGTATCAAAAATTATGAAATCTACATTATCGACATCGGTATCGGCTCCATTCGGCCACCTGCCTGCTGACTCGCCATTAGCCGGAGCGGGGGCATTATCGGCTGTGTTTCCATCATCCCAATTCCCATAAGCGACCTTATCCACCTCAGTAGCCGTGCCATCTGTCAGCGTGATCAGATCACCGCCATTGTTCAGATGATTCAGTCCGAAGTCAACAGCCAGATAGCCATGAGCAGCAATCGGGCCAAGGGGACCCAGATCGACACTATGACCGCCGGGTTCCTCCACGATCCATCCCGTCAAATCTACCGGCGCAGCCTCATTGTTATAAAGTTCAACACATTCATTGCCCACAGCCGGATTTGGGATGAATTCATTGATCACCACATCCTCGACCTGTTCCGCCTGGACCGTCACTTGCGTATCGCCGCCCACCGGGTTCTGATTATTGCCCGAATCCGCATCCGTGATGGTGCCGCTGAAGTAGTAATCGCCCGGCGTCATGGAAGCGGTCATCTCGTAAGAGAACGTCCCTGGTGTGCACTGCCCGGGAAGGGCACCAAGGTATACGAACTCAATTTTATGCTGGGCTGCCTTATACGTGGCAATCATGGTACACGGGGCATCTATATTCTCTGTGTAAGTAAAACCATCAGGCAGGAATTCTTCAATAGCTCCGTTCACCAGATCGGTTTCCAGTTGAACATCAAAAGTCTCCCCCGGTTGGACAGTGGCCGGCATGGCACGTGTTGCCATAGCATCGGCAAAGGCCACTGCTGAGGGAATCAGCAAAAGCACTGCGATGAGCAGCACGCCTGCTAACAAATATACATTTTTTCTCATCTTCTCACCTACCCTTTATTTCAGTTTATTAAAAAGGCAAGGGTGGGGTCCCCCCCCACCCTTGCCAGATGATTACCTATTGTCCATCAGCATTCAACCGCTTGTTAGCTACAATCCAAATATCGTGAAAGCACTTCAAGCAGTTCCTGTACAGTGATCTGGCCATCCAGGTAATCTGACAGTGCATTGAGCAGTTCCTGAAGGTCTGCGCAGTCGGAATCTGCAAACACTGCCACGATATCATAGTTACCCATCATGGTAACAGTGGTAGTCGCGTCGTCCACATCGGCAACCTTAGCGGTATCACCAACCCATCCGGCAAATTGCATTCCGGGATTGGCTACTGCCTTAATGGCCACCACCTTACCGGTGTCGAACATGTAGTCACCTTCACCGGCGATATCAGCGGTATTGCCAATGCCACCACCAGGCGCGGAAGTGAGTCTCAGCGTTACCTTAGGATCAATCTTTACCGTAACGGCATCCATATCCATGGCACCTTCGTTGGAGGTTACCATGACCTTCAAGATGCAATCGCCGGTAATGGATCCGGCATTAACCGCCCAGGTCGCCAAGTCTGTGCTACCGGCAGTCAAGTTTCCGACGGCGCATATCGCGCTACCGTCAATTGTTGATTCGGTGCCGCCGATATCATTGAGCATAAGGGTAGCTTCGACGCCAGTTAGATCCTGAACGCCATCGTTGGTTAGTTCGGCGGTTACCGCAAACTTGGTATTCTTCCAGAACATGTCGCCATTACCGGGATAGGTAATGTCGGCTGCAACGCTGGGATCAGGCATAGGCACACCA
Organism: uncultured Dehalococcoidia bacterium; assembly: GCA_964506405.1. GTDB lineage: Bacteria > Chloroflexota > Dehalococcoidia > SZUA-161 > SpSt-899 > JBGLNL01. The sequence goes on from CAZDMY010000139.1 coordinate 2,073, forward strand.
ACGAAGGCCGTTACCGCATCGCCGCGCAGCCACTGGATCGGGTAGTCTGATGAATCATCGACCAGCAGCAGGTTGCCATAGGGCGGAGGCTCATCTCCTCCAGGTTGAGGATCAAGATATTGCCCGCCTGCATCGGCATTCTGTTTCACATGCCAGCCGCATTCGTCCATGCCACTGGGCATCAGGTCGATGCGATATGCACCCGGCTCGTAAGCATTTAAGGTCCAGCTAAAGGCTGCCGACCCGCCACCCGGTATGGACATAAAGTGCTTGGAATAGGCATCCGGTCCAGCAGCAGCTGAAGGATACAAACCGGGCTGATGTTCAATGGCCATCTCCAGGTTCACATCCCAGGCACTGGCCGCACCTCTGTTCTTGATCACGCCACTAACTTCCACGGTTCCACCGATATCCACTGCCGCGACGTTGCCAGCGGCGAAATCGCCGTCATTGATATCAACTTCGAGGTCGGCAGCAGGGTAGATAAGCACCTGAGTTGCCTCGATAATTCCGGGGCAATTGCAATCCAGGTAATCGTCCGCACCACAATCATTGGTGTATTCCGACGGTCCGTCACCCTTCATGATATCGCCGTGGAAATCATCGGTAATGCGAATATCGTCTACGAAAATGGGGGTTCCGCTGTGGTTATTGCGAATTTCGATTGATTTTACTGTTGCAATCGCGGGCAGAGTTCCCCGGTCGAACATCGCCTGGATTTGATCCCAGGAATAATGGTAGAACCCCTGGAGGTTTCCTCCCCAGAGTTGGCAACCAACTCCGCAATCTCTCTGGTCGTAACCATCCCAGTCGACGACCCAGCCCCATCCGTCACCATTGCCCCAGTTATCGTCCCCGGTGGGGTTGTCCCAAAGGTCAGCATATTTGCGGACCCCGTCGTTCGGGCCGTTCCAGAAACGAACTTCGCTTCCAGTACCATAGTACTGCCAGGTGGAACAATCGGCATCGGTTTGCCATCGGTCGTACCAGTTATCAGCCCCTGAATGCCAATGTCTCCAGCCCGGGGTACCCGGCTGGTAATAAATTCGAATACCGGTATCGCTGGTATCCAAGTCTCCGTTGATGCCAGGATTGATACCAGAAATGCCCTGGGTCAGTGTTTCGATATTGATCTGGATAACGGGCAGGTGTACGGACCGCACGGACATGCCATCCTTGCAGCATGTCGGCCCCAGTCCAACCTCTAGATCCCCGAGAGAGCCACCAGGCCCGCCATAGGTTGCTTCGGTACCGGAATTAACGAACACTCCAATATCATCCAGGTAATCGAAACTCATGGGCTCGGGGATTACGATACGTGCCTGACTTCCGCCTTTGATCCATCCGGTTATAGCGGGATTCCTGGTTCCATTCTGATACATCGGTGTGCCCTGCAGGCTCACAAAACTGTTCCCGCAATGCGCTTCGTTGCAGCAGATATCATCATTTGGATCCAAACCGGTCGACCAGTCGGAGATCCAGGCTGCGATACTTGACTCAATGGGGCCATCGTCGATCATGACGCCACTTGATTGAGGATAACCGGCCAGCCGCTTGGCTGTTACTGTGAAACCGGTGACCTTCGCCTCATCGCAAGTCTGAAGGCTTTCCGTCCATACATCGGTAGGCATGAGCGTCCATTCAACGATTTTGTATGCGCCCATGTCGATATCGCCGAGGTACTTCTGGTAACCGAAAAGATCGTAATTACTATAATATGTATCCCGGGTTGTTAAATAAGACTCGACAGCATACGGAATCCAGGTCTGCATTCCTGCATCGTGATACATTTGCGGGGTTAAAGCTGTCGAAAGAATTTCTTTCTGGTCATAGTCGAGAACCTCAAAGTAAGGGTGTTCGGTCTTGGGATCCAGCGGAATATCGCGCAGGGTTGCCCAGACATTTTCAGCTCTCTCAGCCCCGATATTCCAAACCCTGGCGGTAATAGCGAATTCCCCACCGGTGTGAATTGCCGCACCCTGATACAGGGGCATGTAAGGATCCCACATGAAATCCGCCGGGGAAATGATCTCAACTTCCAGTTCAGGCTTGCCGCACTGCCAAATATCGATCTGGTCAGTATCCGAGTAGCACTGATAGCAACCCTGAGGGGTACAGGTATCCGGCTGAGCAGTTACAATTCCCTGTACGTCAGGCTGCAATCCCTGTTCAAGGCAGGCAAGATTAAAAGTAACTGTTGCCGATGCGCCCGGTGCTAGATCCGGAACATAGGCGATCGTACCACCTGCAAATGCTGCCTCAATCTTAGGGAAAAGGCTACCGGGATCGATCCGCGCCACTACGTTTCTGGCCCAGCCGGGATTACCGCAATTACCAGTCTCGCAAGGAGTATCGTTAGTTACCACTGCCTTTAATTCGAACTGCTGCCCTACCGGAATACAATCTTCCAAAGGAATAAACTCTATCTCGATATCGGGCACTTCGATCGCCCCCTGGCAGATCAACTGAGACTCGGTGAACCAGATCCAGTCCTCGTTGACCTGAACGCCATCACCAGCCAGGGGATTCTTATTAACCCAGTCATCCCGGTCAGCAGGATCCGGCAGGCTGCCATGACAAGGCCTGTCGAGTTCTTCGTTGCCAGCCCACGTCAATCCGGCACAGTTAAGACCCGGATCATAAAGGACGCCGTTTGAATTTCGATCGCCCTCTTCACCTTCTTCCCAGAAATAGACTCGAATGTCTACATCGCCGGATCCGATACACTGTATCTGCCAACCGACTGTCTGCTCTAAACTAACCGGCAGCGGGTCGAGCTGTTTGACATGAGGCTCGTCACCGACTAACCGTATGTGGTTGAATGATGCAAACGGAGAAGAATACTCTGTGGTCGCATCGTACACTCCGGGACAATCGGGGACAAGCCCGCCGCCATCCACCAAACCCTTGATGGTCATCCACAGGTCACCACCAGCCGCATCCCAGGTATCTATCCACGGCCACGCATTGTCGCCGCTACCTTCATCATCGGACCAGTTGGTCCCGGCATTGATTCCGTCATCAGGACCGGCACTCGTCAGCCCCCTGTCATTCATCCACCAGGGCGGCAGGAAAGGCGTGATGGAAGGAGATCCGTTTTCAATCCATCCATCATTATCCGTATCCCAGTCCTGACCGGCATCCTGTGTGCCTGGAGCCACCGGAACATTATCAATACACAACTCGTTACCTACAGCCGGCGGTGAATCGACGTCCGGCGATTCCGCCTGCTTGGCATAGATGCGAGCGAACAGATGTTCCAGTGTTTGATCTGTATCATTGCGAAGTTTAGCTGTGACGATATAGAACTGGCCTTCGTTTAAGCTCGTGGTATGGCCGGGTGCGATCAATTCCGGATAAACTTCACCGGCATCGGCCGTCTTTGGCCCCGGTGCTACCACCAGGCACATGGAGACGACCATGACCACCGCCAATACCACCGGTATTGTACGAAAGGCCAATCTTTTGATATTTTGCATTTTATCCTCCTTAAATGCTCTCCTAATTATTTTCGGATTGGAAATTCTGCGTTAATGATAAACACTTTCCGGTTTGTTCACACTCTATATGCACCTCCTTCGCATGTGATTCACTTTATTTTCTAAGTCACCTGAAAGCGGCAACCTTACAACCCGTACCTCACGACAGCAGGGATCACGAACACCCTGTCTACTTACATATAACCTAACTGTAACAGGCGTATTTGTCAAGTACCTTTTCCAACTTAGTTTTTATTTCGCAGACTATCCAAAGAGACATAGCCTCTCAATCTTGCAGACGTAATTGTTGCCCAAAACGTTCCATGAACAAAGATTAAGCATGGGGGTGATGGTATTGTTGATTTCCAGAGGGGGCCTAGCAACATACTCAGCCAAACGACGAAACGAGCATCGATCCTCACTATCAAAGCACTTTTTAGTTAGCAATTTCATACGACTCAATTCAGCCAAAACCTTCCGGCCCTGAATCACCCGGCTAACCGTGATCGCATTGCCCGATCCGAATTTCCGCAGAGAGCTACGTTCGATTTGAAACTATTATACCATCCCGATGCAAGCATTTCTACCAATTGACACAAATCCATTAATAACATTTTTCGTAATATTACACTGCCCGTTCGGAGAATCACGAAACACCGAATACAATTTTACTATTCTTACCGTTGCAATTACAAGCCCTCATAAGGACATTTATCCACTTATCCCCGCCCACTCTGTTTGCGAACTTTCAGTATTTCAATAGCCACTCTTCTACCAAATATAACGTAACCACTGCCTGCATGTCAGTTTTTTCAAAGCAGACCTGGCTATTTGGTTGATTGAGTTGCCTGCCAGTCTGGTTTTTTCGTTTTGTAGCAAATCCTGTGATATAATATAATCCAATTATAGAAACAGGAGAAAAAATCGGACCAGGCAGCAATCGGTACGGCCGGCACAATCGTTGCAGATTGTCGAATCAATGCCGGGAACAGGAGGGGGATATGCACCGTAAATTAATCTGGGCAATTGTTATTCTGGTGTTGATCACCAGCGGACTGGCTGGCGGACTGGCGGTGCACGCCAGCTTTACTGGAGATACAAATCCGGAGCCCGAGCAGGCCGCTCTCCCCGGCCCACCGGATCTTAACGCCGGCGGGAATCCC
>CAZDMY010000140.1:0-6709 GCA_964506405.1 uncultured Dehalococcoidia bacterium
TGGGCTATCGGCCGGCTGGGAAAATCGATGCAGCCGATCGTAAGGTTTTTCGATCAATCGGTACTGGCAGCATTCGATAACAGCCAGCCAGGGACACTCGGCCTTAGCGCCTGGGCCCTGGGAGAGGCCGGCTTTGCCCCCGCTATCACATCGATAGAATTACTGAAAGATCGAGAGGAGGCGGTGCGTATTTACGTTAGGGGCAAGTTCGAGACCAAACCAGTGAAACAATGGGCGGCCGAAGCGATTTTGAAGATCAAGTAGTTGCCGGATTATTATTCGCACACAGCCCACATTCATGCTTCGACTCGATCGCGGAAGCCGGAATCTCCTCGATTGTCTATGAGATTCCCGTTTCCACGGGAATGACATGAATATGGTGCTCTTCTGGTTGCCGGAATAATAATACGCGCATCTTCGTTCATATTGACCCGCCGGGGCGGATCGAAGGCGATAAGGAGCACAAAGCTCGCATTACGCTTATTTACGCAACCGGGTAATATTGGAATGTTTTTCTTAAACCGCTTCCCAGAAACAATTCTTAGGGGAACGGACTTTACCTTCCTTCTTCAACTCCTGAATAAGTTTCGATACCTCTTTGCTTTCGATACCGGTATCTTTAGCAATATCACCCGGACGAACGGGTTTGCCCTTCTTCTTCATCGAATCAAGTACTTGAGCTTTGTTGTCAGCCATCATTCATTTCCTTTCGATTGAGACACACGGCCTCCACCAGCTAGCATCAGCCGCCGGTTCGGCCCAACTCATCTACCAGTTCCAGGAACTTCAGCACTTCTTCGGATTCGGACACATCGGTACCCGAACAATGGGGGCATTTCACTTCCCCGTTTTGAGAATCTTCCGGCATAACGTCTTCAAAGCCGGTGCCGCAGGCGTTACATTTAAATCCTTGAGTCTTCATGATACTACCGCCTTCTCACAGATCAGTGTCAGTTAGCAGCACCCCCCACCCTGTTCCGGCTGGATCACAAATCCCTCTCCCATAAAACCCGAGACCCAATCCAGAATGTTCCCGCTGGCATAAGGCTTCACCTCGTCAGAAATCAGGACATCGATTCCATTGACCGGGATACTCTCTTCACCTTCTCTTGGCTCATCCAGAGCCACGCCCAACTTGGGCCCGCCTCAGCCAATCCCCTTGACAACGATCCGCAGAATTTTCCCCGGATTCTCGTTCAAATACCCGGTAAGCTTCTCTTTTGCCTCTTCAGTGATCTTTATCATTGCACCCCTCCTCGTAATGTTTTTGCTGATGCAGGTTCACGACCCGCATGTTTCCCTACCCTCAACATCCCCCACCGGCACCCTTGGTTCGCAAAACGTCCAGATCGTCAGTTTGCCCCTCCGTCGGCTCCACCGCCACCCCTCCACAAGATGGGCAATGCGGGTCAGCCTCCATACATTCTTCTTTGATATCGAAGCGGCTCAGACACCGCTTGCATTCGTACTCCTGGCTTATCATCGCATTTCCACCTTACTTTTCGTGCCCCCAAAGGTATCAACGTAAACTGCACCACTGGAGTCCATTTCACTCACATCTTGCGCCTGCGTATCTATCGGGCAGATAGCACCGCCACATGCCTCACCGCAGTCTCCACTGCTCCTGGCTGTAACTACGACTGCCATCAGCACCATGAGTACCAGGATAATCACTACCTTATTGGCCTTAATCTTTTCCTTCATTTCTTTAAAATTCTACCGGTTGCGTTTCGCCAATTCTGTAACCTAAGTCGCTAAGTAGTTCGCTGCATCAAATCCCTAAAAATGATATTGAAATAACACTTCCAGATCCGCGATACCATAAATCCCATGTGGTTCCCGACCTGATCGGGAACCTCTCGGCTCTCATGGGAGATTCCCGATGGAGTTTATCCCGTACTCGATACGGGGCGGGAACGACAATTTGTGGCAGCATCATAAATTTCGGTTTCACTAATTCAATTTAAACAAATCGGTGCTCAGATATTTCTCTCCCCGGTCCGGGAAGATGACCACGATCACACCTTTGCCGATTTTCCGGGCTACTTCTATGGCCGCATAGAGGGCCGCCCCACTGCTCATACCCACGAAAATACCTTCGTTCTTAACGATCTGGCGCGCCATCTCGAACGCATCTTCAGTTTCGACCATGACTGTTTCATCGATCAGTGAAGGATCATAGATCGAAGGAACAATCGCCTCTTCCATGTTTTTCAGTCCCTGAATATAATGGCCCCGAGTCGGGCTGGCACAGACGATCTTGATTGAAGGATTGTTCTCTTTCAGTCCTTTCCCAACACCCATGATCGTGCCTGAGGTGCCAATGGAGGAGACAAAGTAGTCCACACGCCCGTTGGTCTGCTTCCAGATCTCCTCAGCCGTTGTCTTGTAATGGGCCATCTTATTGTATTCGTTGGAGAACTGGTCAGGCATAAAATATCTATCAGGATTGCTCTTTACCAGCTCCCTGGCTTTGGTGATAGCACCATCGGTTCCAAGTTCTGCCGGAGTCAGCGTTACCGTAGCACCAAATGCCTGGATCATTTTCCGTCTCTCTACAGAGACCGCCTCGCTCATCACGATCTCCACACGATAGCCTTTCACCACCCCGATCATCGCCAGCGAGATGCCCGTGTTTCCTGAGGTGGGTTCAATAATCGTTTTACCCTCAGAAAGAACGCCCTGGTACTCCGCCTGTTCGATCATCTTCAAAGCGATCCGGTCCTTGATGCTGCCGGTCGGATTCTTTCCTTCGATCTTGGCGTAAATATCCGCCTGCGTGTTTGGATTGAGCTTATTGATTCGAACGATCGGTGTATTGCCGATGTCCTGCAGGATATCTTCACAAAACATTTAGAACTTCCCTTTTGAACAACTTGATCTCTGAGGGTATGCTACATACCACAACGAAAAAGGTCAACAATGATGAAACCCTCCACCAGCCCCGGGTGCTGCCCCGATTCCGATACTCTTCCTAATTGCAGAGGCCCCCTCTGGTTCCAATTACCACTTCTTCGACAGGGATGTTCTTTCCGGCGTTCTCAACCGCCTGTCGGACGAGATGGGTCAACCCGCCACAGCATGGTACCTCCATACGAACCACTTTCACACTTCGGACGTCCGACTGCCGCAGCAATTCGGTCAATTTTTCCTGATGGGCTCGGGCATCATCCAGCTTGGGGCAGGCACAAACCACTGCGTGGTCCCGAATGAAATCTGCATGAAACCCGCCATAGGCAAAGGGAGCGCAATGCGCTGCCAGCAGCAGGTCGGCCCCCTGAAGAAACGGTGCATTGGGAGGCACCAGAGTCAACTGCACCGGCCAGTGGGCGAGCATTGATTGTTGAGCTGCAGCCTGATGCTGGTGCCCGTTGCACGGATGCATATCGGCCATCGGTAATCCGGCCGTACTGGAGAACTGTTGCACCGAGGATCCGGGGCACCCGCAGGGAAGGGGTTCGGCTTTGTCCTCCCCCAGATGGGCAGCCACCGCCTCCTCATCGAAATCCTCACTCTCACGTTTTTCGATAGTAAGAGCGCCTTGCGGGCACTCCCCGATGCAGGCACCCAATCCATCACAGTATGTTTCACTGACAAGTTCGGCCTTGCCATTGACGATCTGAATTGCACCCTCGGCACACGCCAGGACGCAATTACCGCAGCCATCGCACTTTTCTTCATCAATTACAATGATGTCTCGCATTACTTTCGCAGACATTTTTCTAACCTCCACCCTCCGATTTCCTCTTCGTATGCAGGCATTTTTTGTTTGTCATTAGAACAAACGCCCCCTGTGGCTGAAGCCACTTCCCCCTCTTTGCTAAAGAGGGGGTCAAGGGGGAGTTATCATTTATCATTCCCCCATTAACCGCTTCCAGCGCTCCTCACCAAGGCATTCGCGAGCTGCACTGCACCAGTTGACGCATGAGGGCACCTGCTCTTTATACACCCAGCTACCACATTCAGAGCACCGCGCCTTTAGCTCATCTGACCAGATCTCCTCTTTATGTCCGCAATTGGCACAGACATACTCATCCACTGTTCGCCAGCGGGTATCCTGTCCGGGACATCTCGCACTCATTCCACCTGCCTCCTTTCTCATATGCCCATATTATAGAACGGGGAATATTCCCGGTCATATGATATGGATCACATAGAAGGTACCGGGCTTAGATCGCCAGCATTCGGTTTACCGAAGCCAGCGCCTTTAAGCGGATATCCTCTGGCACCTTCACCTCAGGCACCATGTCCTCAAGGGACTGCAGCACCTTTTCCAGGGTTATCCGCTTCATGTTCGGACAGACTGCTTTTTCGGAGATCGGAACAAACCTCTTGCCCGGGTTCTCCTTTTGCAAACGGTGGATGATACCCATCTCCGTTCCCACAATCACCTCCCTAACATCGTCCCGTTGACAATATCGTAGGATGCCGCTGGTACTGGCCACCTCGTCGGCGAGCGCGATAACGTCAGGCGGACATTCCGGGTGCACAACTACCTTCGCAACCGGATGCTCCTTCTTCAGATGCTGAATGTCGGAGGGTTTGATACCGGCATGCGTAGGGCAATAACCCTGCCAGCGAATGACTTCCCGGCCCGCCTGGGTTGCGGCATAATCAGCCAGATACTGATCTGGAACGAATATAATTTTCTGATCTGCGGGAAATGAGCTTACAACACGGGTGGCATTGGCCGAGGTACAGCAGACATCAGTTTCAGCCTTCACCTCTGCACTGGAATTTACATAGCAGACGACTTTAGCTTGAGGATACCGTGACTTCATCTCGCGCAACTGGTCTGCCGTAATCATATCGGCCATGGGGCAACCGGCATTTCTATCCGGCAACAGCACTGTCTTATCGGGAGAAAGAATCGAAGCCGTCTCCGCCATAAAATGGACCCCGCAGAACACGATAACATCCGCATCGGTTTTAGCCGCTTTCTGGCTGAGTTCCAGTGAATCGCCGGTGAAATCGGCGATATCCTGCACCTCGCCCCGCTGGTAATTGTGGGCCAGGATGACGGCATTCCGTTCCTTTCGCAATCGGCTGATCCGTTCAACTATCTCGTTCATAAGCACCCTCTAATAATTATAGTTCAGAAGCTCTTAAGATTTATGCCGGATTTATTCTATTCGCCAATCATTGGCATAAACGTTCATCCGCTGCCCTCTGACAAAACCAATGAGCGTTATGCCCAGGTAGTTGGCTGCTCTGATCGCCAGATTGGTTGGTGCAGATCGCGATACGATGATCGGGACCTTTCGCCTGGCTATTTTAAACAGTATCTCCGATGAAACACGCCCGCTGATAAGCAGTATTCGGTCCTGTGCGGGAATGTTCTCCAGCAAGCATTCCCCGAAAACTTTGTCAACGGCATTGTGCCGGCCGATATCCTCGCTGAAGAGTATGATATGTTCGGAATCCGCCAGCGCCGCGCTATGGACCCCACCCGTTACCTTGAAAATTGCGGATCGGCTCTGGAAATCCTCCATCAGGGTGAAGAAATGCGATGGAGCAAATGTAATCTCCGACTCCACTCTCGCCTGATTCATACCGTCGGCAAATGAGTGTACGACAGCCCCTTTTGCAGACGTGGCTGTAATAAACCGGCCGAAATCATATCCTGTTGAAAGAGCAGGATTCCCAGTAATATCAATCTCGACAGCGCTCTTTTCCTCATCAAAGCGCACTCTCTCAATATCGTCTTTTGTACTAACGAGTCCCTCTGCAGCTAAAAACCCCACCGCCAGATACTCCAACTTTGCAGGCGAACACAACATCGTCGCCATTTGCTGGCCGTTTACAATTACAGTAAGCGGATACTCAACTACGACCTGATCTTCGACGGCATCACGCTGCTCCCGGGCAATTCGTAGAACGGGCGTCGTCACTGTTTCTTCCATACCAGGCACACTTTGAGATAAATAGCACTCCAGTTCTATTCCAATCCAGACCAGGCGCTCGTTTCACAATTATACACCGCTAAGTCTGGATTTCACAGCCTGAAGGGCCGTTCGCAACACTAACTGAAGATTGCCTTCAAATCCTCGTCCGGCGTGGTGATCGGCATGATGTTGAAATTCTTCACCAGCACATCAAGCACGTTCGGAGTGATGAAGGCGGGCAGGCTGGGCCCAAGACGGATGTCCTTTATTCCCAGATGGAACAGGCTGAGCAGGATCGCCACCGCCTTCTGCTCATACCAGGAAAGGACCATGGAAAGCGGCAGGTCATTAACCTCGCACTCAAAGGCATCAGCCAGAGCACCGGCAATCTTGATTGCCGAGTAGGCATCATTGCACTGACCGATATCCAGCAGGCGCGGAATGCCGTTGATATCGCCAAGTTTCTTATCGAAAAAGCGGTACTTACCGCAGGCCAGCGTCAGAACCACGCAATCATCTGGCACCTTCTCCACAAACTCGGTGTAATAGTTACGTCCCGGTTTAGCGCCGTCGCATCCGGCCACCAGAAAGAAGTGGCGAATCTGTTTTCCTTTGACCGCCTCAATGACTTTATCCGCCACCCCCAGTACCGCGTTTCGAGCGAAGCCGACGGTGACCTCGCCTTTGTCGGTATCCTCGGTAAATCCGGGCATCTCGAGCGCCTTGTCAATCACAGGCTTGAAATCCTTATCCGGTCCGATGTGCTTTACATCCGGCCAGCCGACCAGCCCGGTGGTAAAGATATTATCCTGGTACGAGGCCTG
>CAZDMY010000141.1:0-6625 GCA_964506405.1 uncultured Dehalococcoidia bacterium
GGCCATGCTGGGGTCCATCCCGCCCGGCGGCATCATGCCTCCTTCATGTTTCTCTGGGAGATCGGTTACCATCGCCTCCGTGGTAAGGATCATCATGGCCACACTGGCAGCGTTCTCGATACCACTACGGACAACCTTGGTAGGGTCGATAATTCCAGCCTCAATCATATTGACATAGGTGTTGTTCGCTGCATCGAAACCGGTTCCCTTCTTGGAGTTCTTGACTTTATTAACAACCACGGAACCTTCTTCGCCTGCATTCTCGGAGATGGTGCGCAATGGTGCTTCAATAGCGCGTTTGAGAATATCTGCCCCGGTCGCTTCATCTCCCTGTAACTTCAATTTGGCCAGACCCGCCAGGCAACTGATAAGCGCAACACCACCACCCGGTACAATTCCTTCTTCAACCGCCGCGCGTGTTGCAGAAAGTGCATCCTCAACACGCAGCTTTTTCTCTTTTAATTCCACTTCTGTCGCAGCGCCAACTTTCAATACCGCGACACCGCCTGCTAATCGAGCCAACCGCTCCTGTAGTTTTTCCCGGTCGAAATCCGATGTGGTTTCATCGATCTGCGTCCTGATCTGCTTGATACGAGCGGTAATATCTGCATCCGTCCCTTTTCCTTCAACTATGGTGCAGTTATCCTTATCGGCGACAACCCTTCGGGCACGCCCCAGATCTTCTACAGTAACCGAATCAAGTTTGCGGCCTACATCTTCGCTGATAACCTTACCACCGGTCAGGATGGCAATATCCTCAAGCATGGCTTTACGCCGATCGCCAAAACCGGGGGCTTTGATCGCCAGGCAGTTGATCGTGCCGCGGAGCTTGTTGACCACCAGAGTGGCCAGTGGTTCTCCCTCAACATCCTCAGAAATGATCACCACGTTCTTGCCGACTTGAAGAATTTTCTCCAGGGCAGGCAGCATATCATTGATGGCAGAGATTTTCTTATCGGTGATAAGTATGTATGGATCCTCAATAACGCTTTCCATCCGCTCGGTATTGGTAATGAAATACGGGCTTATGTAACCGCGGTCGAATTTCATACCTTCAACGAATTCGGTCTCGAACTTGAGGCCTTTCCCTTCCTCGACGGTAATCACACCATCTTTGCCAACTTTCTCCATTATATCGGCAATAAGATTTCCGATTTCAGGGTCTCGTGAGGAAACGGTCGCAACTTGAGCCACCTGCTCTTTGCCCTTTACTTCGGTTGAGCTTTTTCTGAGTTCCTCGACGATGGCTTCCGTACCCTTCTCAATGCCGCGTTTAAGAGCCATAGGATTGGCCCCGGCAGCAATGTTCTTCATGCCACCGTGCACGATGGCCTGGGCCAGTACGCTCGAACTCGTGGTCCCGTCACCACAAGCATCGTTAGTTTTAGTAGCTGCCTCTTTGACCAACTGAGCACCCATGTTCTCGAAAGGATCCTCTAATTCGATCTCTTTGGCGATGCTAACGCCGTCATCCACCACTGCGGGCGGACCGAATTTTTTATCCAGCGCTACCGGACGACCTTTAGGGCCCAGGGTCACTTTCATCGCATTAACCATTTGATCGACACCCCGAATAAGGGAATGCCTTGCATTTTCGCCATAACTAATCTGCTTTGCCATAGTTTGCCCTCCTATTTATTCCTCTTCGCCTGGATATCACTTTCGCGAAGGATAAGATACTCCTCATCCTCATACTTCCATTCCGTACCGGCATACTTGGCATAGATGACAGTATCTCCGACAGCTACTTCCATCGGAATCCGTTTACCATCATCACCTACACGACCGGCCCCCACAGCAACCACTTCGCCCTCCTGAGGTTTCTCCTTCGCCGTATCCGGCAACACGATACCTCCCTTGGTTACTTCCTCTCGGCTGATCGGTTTCACTACGACTCGATCGGCCAGGGGTGTCACTTTTAACGCCATAAACCAACCTCCATAAATTAATTTTTGGTGACGCTCATGAATTAGCACTCTCTTTCGGAGAGTGCTAATTGATTTTTAGCATATCGATTCTGGTTTGTCAAGCATACTTTGAAAATCCGTTGGGGCCTTCAAATGGCATAAACGGCGCCAGACAACATCGGCTTCGCCGGCTGTATTTGGTATACCAGGGAAAAAACGGGGTGCCAGCCGTTTACAGCAATATCATACGGTGATTTTGGGGTGTGAAAATCTGAAACCGGAACCATCATCCGTCAAACGATCTCCAGTGAAGCCCTGACGTTCCGTTGGACGGCTGCGATCCTGAGTAAAGTACGGATGGCTTTTGCCGTTTGCCCCTGTTTGCCGATTACTTTACCCTTATCTTCCTGGGCCACTTCCAGTTTCAGTATGATCCTGTCATCTTCGCCGGGTTCTTCCGTGATCCGCACCTGATCCGGGTTATCCACTATGGCCCGGGCAATGTACTCAACGAGTTCCTTCATTCCACCTTCTCCGACTCGTATTTAGCCAAAACGCCTTGTTTCTTCAAAAGGTCGGCGACCGTCGCGGATGCGGTAGCTCCCTTTCTCAACCACTTAAGGGCCTTCTCTTCATCAATCACTATGGTTGCCGGATCATCCAACGTGTTATAATGACCGATGATTTCTATGAAGGCACCATCCCGAGGTGCCCGGGACTCCGCTGCTACTATCCGATAGCTTGGCCTCTTTTTCCGACCTGTTCTCTGCAATCTTAACCTTAGCATCAGCTTTCCAAATATCCTTTCGCTAGTTCTTTGAAGGTTCCTCCAGGATGACCCTCGCATCCACTGCCATTGCCCCGTTCGACCATGCGATCACGGGATTCAAATCCAGTTCCCTGATATCGGGAAATTTCCGGCCCAACCGGGATACTTTCAACACGATATCTTCCAGTGCCTGAATATCCACCGCCTCCTGTCCCCGGTAGCCGAGAAGCAACGGATATCCCCTGATTTCCTCTATCATCAATCGGGCGTCCCTTTCTGTCAGCGGCACTACCCGAAACGAAACATCCTTCAACATCTCCACAAACACACCACCAAGCCCGAACATCATCACCGGACCAAACTGGGCGTCCTGTGACAGCCCTATTATTACTTCAACGCCGGCGGGTGCCATCTTCTGTACGGATACCCCGGCCTTGCGCTTTGCAGTATCACTTTGCGTACCCAGTTTTGCCAGTTCGCTGTACGCCCGCCCAACCGCCGCCCCACTTCTCAGGTTCAACCTTACCCCTCCCCAATCACTTTTATGAATAATTCCCGGCGCTGCTGTCTTGAGTGCAACCGGAAATCCGATCTCCTCAGCGATGGCAACAGCCTCATTTCGGCTCATCGCGAGCCGGGTTTCGACAACTTCTATACCTTCCTCACTGATTATCTGTTTAGATTCCACCTCTGTCAAGACCGTGCGCCCATCTTCTCGAGCGCCACGGATCATCGCCCTGTATTTCTCCACAGCACTTTCCTTACCTGCAACCGCTACCATTGGACAAACATCGGCATGACAACCTGAGTCCAGTTTCCATCTCCTGTCGGCTTGAAAACCCCTGGACTTGAAGGAGTCCCTACTTCCATTAATACCTGATCATCTTCGAGTGCACTGAATACATCCATCAAGTACTTGCTGTTGAAAGCGATTTTTGCTTCCTCTCCCTGTACCGACGCCTCAATACTGCCCTCGTTATCACCGATCTCCTCCGCCCGGGCAGATATTTGAATGGTTCCCCTGGACGACTTCCCTTCAGGCAAAATCACAAGCCGAACGATACCGCTGCCATCACGAGCAAAAACCGATGCACTGCGAACCGCCTGCAGGAACCGGGCCACATCGATGGTCGCCTGCGTATTATGGCTGTCGGGAATCAACTGATGGTAATCCGGATAAGTCCCTTGAATCAACTGCGATACAATCTCGACGTCCTTTTTCGGCTCCTTGGCTTTAAGGCGAAAGAGTATCTGGCTCTTTTGATTGTTGATGGTTATTTCCACCGGTTCTTCCTGATCCCGGGCCAGCCGATCCAGTTCCCGCAACGACCGGGCCGGAATAATGACACCTACATCCTCTTTCATAGCAGAATCCAGGGCCAGTTCGTTGACCGCCAGCCGAAAACCATCGGCAGCAACCAGTGTTAGAGTTTTATCGGAAAACTGTGCATAAGCGCCGGTAAGGACGGGCCTGGAATCATCAACTGCAGCCGCAAATATTACTTGATTAATGGTAGTGCGTAATGCCCTGGCATTGACCTTGGTACTAAACCCCTTGCCGATTTGCGGAATCGGCGGAAATTCGTCCGCTTTCTGCCCGCTGATATGGGCTTCTGAATTGGCACAGGTGATCTCCATCATCTGAGTCTCGGCCGACACATTCATATTGATGGTATCGCTGGGAAGCGATACCACGAAATCGGTCAAAAGCCCGGCCGGAACGGCAACTGATCCCTCCTCTTCTACTTGCGCGCCGATCCAGCAACTGATAGCAATTTCTAAATTGGTAGCCGAAAGTTTCAGCCGAGATTCGTCCGTGCTGATAAGCACATGATTAGTGATCGGCAGCGTCGTTTTGGTGGCTACCGCCCGGCCTACTGTCGCCAGGCCTCTGCTCAGGTTTTCCTGAAGACACGATACTCGCATCTGTCATCCTCCGGAAGTAGTGCAAGTAGTATACTAGAAAATGACCTCAGAACACAACACCCCACAGGCCATAATCAAATAATCACCCCAAAAAATCGCCTTCAGGCTATCGTGTGAAGCTTCCGATTGCTATCAAATCTGTTTGATGTCATACTTATCTCAAAAGTCCAATCCTGGGAGTTAATGCCATGGATGATTCATTGAGCATCCAGATTGTGGAATTGAAACGGGATGCTGTTCTCAAAGAAGTGCGGGATAGACTGGAAAAGAACGAGGAGCCGATCCAAATCCTGGATGAATGCCGGCAGGGCATGACTATTGTCGGGGAACGGTTTCAAGAAGGTGACTATTTCCTGGCCGAACTGATGCTCTCTGCCGAGATATTCAAATCAGCAGCCGCGATCCTCGATCCTTACCTGGCCGGCACTCAATCTCGCGAGAACTCAGGAAAAGTCTTGCTTGCCACCCCAAAAGGGGATATCCATGATCTGGGGAAAAACATCGTCGCCACGTTACTCAAGGCCCACGGTTTTGACGTGTACGATCTCGGGGTAGACGTGCCACCAGAGATAATCGTTGCGAAAGTGAGGGAAACCAACCCTGATTTCGTTGGATTTTCCGCACTTATCACCATCGCCTTTGACAGCATGAAACAAACTGTGAATCTGCTGGAAGAAGCAGGGCTGAGGAATCAGTTGAAGATTATGGTTGGGGGTGGAGTTACCACCCCGGAAGTCAAGAAATACGTAGGGGCGGATTTCCAGACGGTTGATGCAACTGAAGGTGTGGCCTATTGCATTGAGACAGCAGGGGGATAGAAATCATGTCCAGCGAATCGATGACACCAGGTGAGCGCTTACAGGCGGCTATTCGCCTGGAAAAACCTGACCGCATTCCGGTAGTGCCCACGTTATTACCCGAACCGGTGTCAGGCCTGGCAGGCCTCTCAGGAGCACAGGTTTGCAGTGATAACCGGTTGCTGATCGAATCGGCACTCGGCATTTTTGACGAATACGGTGGATGGGATGCTATGTATCCGATCGGCGCAACGCCAATTCAGATGCAGGCGATGGGGACTTTCCCGATGAAGATGAGGATTCCCGGCGTCGATTTACCCGACGACTACATGTTCCAGCTTGATGAACAGGAAGTGATGAAGCCCGAGGATTACGATATCATCTGCGAAAAAGGACTGGATAAGTTTTATTACGATGATTACCTCTGGCGCATCAGCCAGTTGAAACCCGAGCAATTACCGGCTTCCCTGGACGAGGTGGTCTCAAGCTTTGCCGTCTTTCTCGAAGGATGTTCCGCCCGAAACGTTCAACCGTTCTTTATGGGATATGCCCTCCACCCGTTTTTCACCCTTTCGCTGATGCGATCCATGCTCGCCTTTACTCAGGATTTGTATTACACGCCCGATATTGTGGAAAGAACCTTGAAAAAGATGACCGAGGAACTTATCAACAGAATCCTCCCTCTGGTTCAGGGGTCCGGGTTAAAGACATGGTTGCTCACCGAGGAGAGGGCATCGGCCTATTTCTATCCCCCGGCAATATTTGAGCGATTCTGGTGGCCTTATACTTGCCAGATCGTAGATGCGTTCTGGGCTGAGGGTATCGTCACCATTTTTCATCTCGACCAATGCTGGGATAAAAACATCCCGTACTTTAAGCAACTGCCCCGGGGGGCGGCGATCCTCGAGCTGGATGGCTTGACAAACATGTTCGCCGCTAAAGAAGCATTAGCCGGGCATACGTGCTTTCACGGCGATGTTCCGGCTGCCATGCTTTCGATTGGCCAGCCGGGGGAAGTACAGGCGTATTGCCGGCAGTTGATCGATACAGTCGGCCGGGACGGCGGTTTCATCCTGGGAAGCGGATGCAGCGTACCCCCGACCGTCAGACCTGAGAACTTCAGGGCCATGATAGAAACCGGCAGGAATTACGAGCTGTCGAAATGATGCTTCCATAAACGGATTGAGGGTTCACCTGGTCCCTCTTCCGCTATTGGGCACATCGTC
>CAZDMY010000142.1:0-6610 GCA_964506405.1 uncultured Dehalococcoidia bacterium
GTCATTGCCATTTTCCAAGGTCAGTGTACCTTCCTTGAGGTAAAAATCCGGTTCGAATTCCTCCAGCCGTAAACCGATCAATTTATGAAGCTGCAGGCCGGTGCTGCGCCGGTATTCATCTTCCGTCTTAGTCAGAGTAATAAGTGCTCGCTGCTCTCCCAGTGTAGCGAGCGTCTCACTGGCTCCACAATGGTCGACATGTGAATGGGTATTGATGATCAAGCCAATATCATCCGGCCGGATTCCATCCTGCGCCATAAGTCCGACCAGACGCTCGAAGCATCGCTCACCCAGTTCATTGACATTGTATCCGGGATCGATGATCAAATGTGGCTTTGCTCCTTGAAGGATCCCGCGGAACAGGTAAGTATGACAGTTGTTACCTCTGCCACTCCAGATATAGGCATACAGGCCATCGATTATTTGCATGTTCTTTACCAACCTCTCGGACTACTTTTATTCCTGACCCCTGATATTATAATTCGAATGGGGGCCTTGCCTCAAGGCGGGCACCTGGTATACATTAATGTCTGGAGTAACAGAAAATGGATGAAATGAAGAGTGCTTTTGAGCGTGCTCTGGAACGGGCTGAACAAATGGGGAAGCTTTCGCCTGAGGAAATGCAGAAGCGGAATGAGGCCAAGTATCGGCCTGTTGGCGAAGCGATTGCGACCCGGTTTTTCGAACATGGTTATGCCAGTATCTTATGTGAACAACTGGACAAGCTGGGCGATGAAGCAAAACTTATCGCGACGCAGTCAGCGCTTTCAGAGTTAATCGGACAAATTTCTATTGAAGACAGATCTACGACAGAAAGGGCGCTGGACGGGATATCCGCCTTAGGCGAAAGCGATCGCATTCAGAGTATTGCCGAAGAGATTGTAGCACTCTTCGGGCAATATGCCTGGCAGAAGAAGCTGTGGTACGAAGAAAACTCTGAGTATATCAGCAAAGAGGTGGAAGTTCGGCTGGCGAAGATGGGAATATCAGGAAATGCCATCGGAGACGTTAATATTGAAAATGACGACAGATGGGCAGTGGAATCGGGGAAACTGCTTACAGAATACCGGGCCATGCTGGAACAATGTCAGCAGAGACTGACGCAGGAACTCGGGATCGCTTAAGCACTCAATATTTTCACTGGAACAATAAAGAGGGCCTTCTCAAATGAGAAGGCCCTCTTTGTTATAAGTATTCTTGAGTAAGGATTAAGTCCCGGCGCGCGAGTAACGGCCTTCGGCAAATACTTCCTCGGAAGTATAATCGGCCGGGTAGTAGGTATCGCTCTTCTTATATCGCTGCGGATCGTACGGTTCGAGTTTGAGCGCTGCTCTCTTCTCGTCGATGAGCGCGATTGCATCCCGAAGCGCTTTCTCTGCATCCGGCTCGAAGTAGAAGGAAGCCCCAACCTTCTCTCGATAACCCTTGTCCATAAGCTCTACCACTTCAGGGCTGTTATCGTATGGGTTATGCCCGATCATCCAGGTAGTAACACCGGAAGAGACCACATAAGTACCGATGGAGATCGCTTTTTCACTCATCCACTCTGGGGCAAACCCGACCGCAGGCGCATCGCTGATATCATCACCCAAACCACCCTCTGTAGCAACCTGAGCGAGCAGTGTCAGGATACGGGAGTTATCCACGCAGGATCCCATATGGAGCACCGGTGGAATACCGATGGTCTGGCAGATTTCCTTCAGGCCAGGGCCGCACATATCCATCACTTCGGGGGTCAGCAAGCCCATCTTGGCATCGGCGATTGCGTTGCATCCGGTTGTGACCACGATAATATCGTTCTTGATCAACTCCTTGACAATCATGGTCTGGTTATGATCGTGGGGTAAAACCCGGATGTTGTTGCAACCAACCACACCGGCTGCTCCCCGGATTCGTCCGTTGACAATATTATCGATCAGCGGGCGGACGGACTGGCGGAAACTGCCGCCCAGCATGTAATTAATGTATTCATGCGAGAAGCCCGCAACCAGATTATCCACATAATTCGGAATTCGAGTTTCTTTCCGGTTGGGGAAATTATCGATAGCTTTCTTAAGAATCTCTTTGGCCAGATCCAGAGCCCGGTGTTCATCGAATTCCATATAGGTGCTATCAGTGATTTTCGCTTTCGGTGAGGTGCTGATGATCTCTGTGTGGAAGTTGCCAGCCATGGCAACCAGCCCCTGCATGATGCACTGAATATCCACTACCATTGCTTCGACGGCGCCGGTGGCCAGGGCCAGTTCCTGCGAAAGGAAATTGCCCAGAAGCGGTACGCCTTCGCGCATCAGGATTTCATTAGCGGTACAGCACATGCCTGAAAGGTTGATTCCCTTGGCTCCCTTTGACCTGGCGTACTCCAGTATCTCTGGATCGCCCGCCGCCTCAACGATCATCATGGAAAGGGTCGGCTCGTGGCCATGGATGATCACATTGACCTCGTCTTCACTGAGCACACCGAAGTTGGCCCTGGAAGCAACCGGTCCCGGCGTTCCGAAAAGGATATCGCTGATATCGGTTCCCAGCATGGAACCACCCCAGCCATCCCCTAGAGAACAGCGCATGGCATGGCTCATAATGTGTTCGGCATCCTGGTCCACACCGATATGCGTCCGGTGCAGTACTTCGACGATTTCGCGATCGACGCCGCGCGGTGAAATGCCCAGCTTGCGCCAGATTTCCTGGCGTTTAGCCGGCGCTCGTTTCACCAGTGCGAGTTCCTGATTCGTGCTGCTGAACTGATAGAGTGCGGCCAGTGCGACGTCGCGCCCGAGTTCATTTACTTCCTTGCCCTCAATAGGCACATCTAAATACTGGGCAACCATGTGGAGTTTGCTGACATCTTTGATTTTGTAATCCGGGGCATGGCCTTCACAGGCTGCCAGCAGCGTCATGGCCATATCTCGGCCGTGATCGGAGTGGGCAGCAGCGCCACCGGCTACATCGCGTGCGTAATTGCGTGCCGCCACGGTTGCCCGTGTGGCTCCGCAAAGGCCCACCTCATTCTTGCCGGTCAAACGGCATGGCCCCTGCGAGCAATTCTTACAGCATGCCCCGGTACTGCCAATCGGGCAAGCTTTAAGAGATTGTGCGCGGTCAAATATCGTATTAATCTCTTTCGCCTGAGTGTACTCAATCATCTCCAGAGTTGCGGGGTCTATGGTTTGTTTTTGTGGTTTTTTCTGTTCCTTTTCCTCGGCCATTATTTCCTCCTGCCAATTGTTACAAAATGGGCCACGATAGGCCATTTTTGATGTTATCACAACCGCCTTCACCTGTAAAGCGCTCCAGCTAGCGTTTTAGTTGAGGTAAGAACCCGGATTTGAGATAATTAGGAGTAGATTCGAAAAGAAAATACACAAAAAGCGGTATATTGCATGGAGGCATGATGACAATTGATGTAAAGAACGGAACACTCAGCGAGCGGGTTGCCCGCGAAAAGGACGCATTACTTAGTGCGGAACCTCGGATTGACATCGAGAGAGACAAGGCGCTGTTAGAAGCTTATCAGGAAACAGACGGACAGCCTGCAGTTATGCGCCAGGCTCTTTTCTTTCAGAAACTCTGCAAGGCAAAACCCATCTACATCGACGATAACCCAATCGCCGGAACGCTTACTCAACATAAATACGGGAACTACCCATTCGCAGAGATCGGGCCTCGCTGGATGAAGAAGATGGAACGTTTCCGCCTTCCGATGGGATTTGCCGAAGTCCGGTCCGAAGAAAAGGAGTGGATCCTTAAATCCGTTGAATTATGGAAGGACCGTAATATCTTCAATCGGACACGGGATACAATATTGCGTACCAGAGGGGTTGATATCGGCACCCTGCAAAAAGCCGGGGTTGCTACCGAGATCAATCCGGGCGGATTGATCAGCGGTTTTCCGGATTACGATCTGGTTCTCAGCAAAGGATTCAGATATTTTATCGATCAGGCGAAGGAGTTGCAGACGAAACTTGATACCGGCGAGAAAGACGCGCTGAAGAAATGGTATTTCTACGAAGCGGTGATCATGACACTGGAAGCGGTGATCACACTGGCCCACCGGTATTCCCGGCTTGCAGAGGAGATGGCCGGGCAGGAGAGCGACCCGAAAAGGAAAGCCGATCTTGAGCGTATCGCCAAAGCATGCAAACACTCACCGGAGAATCCGGCCCGCAGCTTTTTCGAGGCAGTTCAGTCAAGCTGGTTCGTGGTTCTGGCCGGCTGGTTCCAGAGCCCCAACATCGGCGCGTTCGCGCCTTGCCGATTTCCCCAGTATATTCATCCTTTCTACAAACTAGATAAAGAAGCCGGGAACCTCACCGATGCTGAAGCCATCGAGCTCATCCAGTTCTACTACTTGAAAATCCAGGCCCTGGGGCAGGTGCTGGCCCCCTTCGGTTTCAAATATTCTCAATCACGTGTAGCCATCCAGGTGACGCTGGGTGGTCTTACCCCGGATGGCCGGGACGCCACCAACGATGTAGACCGGCTTTGCATCGAGGCCAAGCGGCAGTTGATGATCCCGGAGCCCTTGCTTTGCCTGCTGTATCACGACCAGTTGCCCGAGGATTTCCTGATTCAGTGTGTGGATTTGATCCAGACGGGCATCGGCCAGCCGGCTTTTTATGATTGCCGAAAGATTATCGCCCGCAGCCTGCTGCACCGGCCCGGTATCTCCCTGGAAGAGGCCCGCAATCAGGCCCTGACCGCCTGCGTTCAGGATATCATCCCTGGGTATACGGATGGCTTCTGGGAGGGGAATATTAATATCCCCAAGATGCTGGAGTTGGCGCTGAACAATGGGGTCGATCCTGTTTCCGGGGCAGCCATCGGCGTTCAGACCGGCAATATCGAATCATTCGAAACCTACGAACAACTCTTCAGTGCCGTATATCAACAGATGCAATACCTGATCCCGCTCGTTCGGACAATTTCCCGGACAGCATGGAACATAGCCAGGGATTTGCCGGTGCCCTATACCTCGTCCCTGGTTCACGATTGCATCGAGAAGGGTATGGACCTCGTAGACGGCGGTGCGCGGTACTCGATTGGGAATGGGTCCAGTTTCGTTGGGACGATCGACCTGGCCAACTCGTTGATGGCCATCAAGAAGCTGGTTTACGATGAAAAGAAGATCACTCTGAAGCAACTCAAAGAGGCGCTGGAAGCTGATTTCAACGGGTATGAGGATATCCAGAAAATGTGCCTGAATTCACCTAAATACGGGAACGGGGATGAGACGGTCGACCTGCTGGCAAAGGGGCTTTACGATACGCTATGGGATCTGCATCAGGTATTCCCCGATTTTCTGGGACGCGATATCATGCCGGAGGCATATTCGGTTTCATCCCACGGCGCGCTCGGCGAACTGACCGGCGCTTTGCCCAATGGACGTCATGCCCGGGTGGCGCTGACCGATGCTACCGTCTCGCCTCAATTGGGAACCGATAAGAACGGGCCGACAGCGCTCATCAGGTCGGCCGCTACTGTGGTGGACACGGTGAAATTCGGCTCCAACCATTTCAATATGCGGTTCCACCCGAGCGCCCTGGCGGGATCGCAGGGGGCGCAACAGTTCCTGGCGCTCATCAAAACGTATATGGATTTGGGTGGATATCATGTTCAGTTCAATTGCGTAAGTTCGGATATGTTGAAAGAAGCCCAGGATCAGCCCCAGGAACACAAGCAGTTGATTGTTCGGGTGGCCGGCTTCAGTGCCTACTTCGTCCAGCTCGACAAGATCGTTCAGGACGAGATCATCGAGAGGACGGAGTTGAAGCTGTAACCTCAAATATGTTCAAACTACAACTGAGATTATAGACACCCCTGTTACCAATGAACTTGGCAGCCAGATACAGCATGCCCTGATCAACGTCCTTATCAAGCTACCCCTACAACACCTATTCACTTTTCCCTACAGAAAATGTCAGGTAAACATGGTAATCTCCTTACTGGGCCATAAACAAATGTTATACTGCATAGGTTCTTGAAATAACTGCAGTTATTGGAATATATGCTGCCCTCAAGTATGGGGGGTACTAGAGGAGGTGATATTGGGCCGGAGCTTACAACAGCTTTACTTCAACTATCTTTATATGCCGCTATACGACCTGACGACCGCGCAGCTTGGTCCGTACAAGCGGCTGCAACAGGAATGCCTCAGTAAACTTCTATTGAACGAAACGGATTCCGTTTTATGTGTCGGGGTGGGGACCGGTTGTGAACTGATAATGCTTCTGGAAGCCCATCCCGATGTTAATATCACGGCAGTGGACATGACCCCGAAAGCCCTGCAACGTGCCCAAAGCAAAACCCGGAAACTGGGTAAATCCATCCGTTTGCTTCAGATGGATGCGCACAAGCTTGAATTCGAAGATGCCAGCTTCGATGCTGTGGTTTGTATTCACGTTATGGGGTTTCTCGAGGATGACAGGCAGGCCACCACCGAGATCAGACGGGTGCTAAAACCCCGGGGAGAGTATGTGATTACCTATCCTTCGGGAGCCGGTGGGTGGGGCGTCGCCAGAGAAATCGGTAAAGATATCTGGTCGGACCTTAAGCAGGCCCGGTTTTTCAGTGCACTTCGGCAATACCTGGCAATGGTAGCGGGCGGAATCGTATA
>CAZDMY010000143.1:0-2543 GCA_964506405.1 uncultured Dehalococcoidia bacterium
ATGAAATCCATACGCGGCTCTGCCTGGGAAGACCGGATACTGAATTTCTGCGAAGGGGAACGGTATCATCTCCCGCGAGTGGTGCGCATTCTGGTAGATAACGCGAGAGCAACGGGAGAATGGAATACAAAGTTCGCAATCAGCGAAGCGTTAGCGGAAGCCGGGGAGAAAGAAGTTGAACAAACGGTGCATTTTTTAGTAAGGATACAAAACATGGCCCCTCAGTGTGTGGTTGCGGTGGATACTATGAAGGCTGTTCTCGCCGAAAGCCGCCTGGAACTTGATATGCACGACACCCTGGACCGGTTCGTCCGCTGCGGGATCATGAGTCCGATCACCCAGCGTTCTCTTCACACCGGTTCCCCGCGGTATGAAATAAATCCCTGCCTGTACTGGAGTGTGTAGTATGGATCGTAAAGAATTGATGGATCGTATCATCGAACTGGAACTGGAGATGTTTGAAAACGTCCGTACCGCCGAACCATCCCTCTGTCAGGAACGGCCCGAAACTTTCAAATCCATGCGGGGAATGACCCATTCAGCCGTCTCGGATCAAACGCTCTCCTCTTACCTGGAGGACTTGCAGCAGGCTCGGGCAGATAATAAAAACCTGCTCACGCTCAAATATGCCCGTATGGAGGGCAAGATACCGCCGCTGAAGCAAAATCCAATTATCAACAGCATTGTTCGAATCGAAGAGGGATGGATGAACGAGTTAGCTGAGAAGTACCCCAACACCGTTAAAGGGGGACCGGGTTTCGCGGTATATCTTTCCAGCGAGCTTGAGACCTACTCTGATCGTACACTCGATTTGTATTTGAAGGATATTCAACAAGCTGAGCGCGAAGGCCGGAATCTGGCCGAGGCACGTTACAATTGGTTGTTTGAGAGGATCGGCATCGGTTCCATAGAGCAGGCTGAAGAGAAGGCCAAAAAGACAGGAGGCCAGGCATGAGCATCAAGGTCGTCACACTGACAGAAAACATCGCCAACCCCGGCGTGCTGGCGGAATGGGGATTGAGCGTATTGATCGATGTCGATGATACGCAAGTGCTGCTTGATACCGGGCAGGGCATCTCAGCAGCGTACAATGCCGATACACTGGGAATCGATCTTTCCGGCCTCGATAAACTTGTGCTCAGCCACGGCCATTACGATCACACCGGCGGATTGAAGGATATTCTCACCCGCACCGGCAAAGTTGACATCTTTGCCCACCCCGACATATGGGATGCTAAATATGCGGTGTATGGAGATTATCAGCGTTACATCGGGATTCCTTTCCAAAGAACGGAACTCGAATCAATGGGTGCCGAATTCCGGTTGGATCGGGAACCCGTATGGATCACCGAGAACATGGTAACCACCGGGGAGATTCCGATGACCAATGATTACGAAATCATCGATGCAGGGATGTTTGTGAAAGAGGGGGATAGCTTCCGGCGGGACGAATTGCTCGACGACCTCGCCCTGGGAATCAAAACTGAATCCGGGTTGGTAGTGATCCTGGGATGCGGCCATCGCGGCATTATCAACACCATCCGGCATTTGCAAAATGTTACCGGTCTACAGAATATCTCGTGTGTCATTGGCGGAACACACCTGATCAGCGCCTCGGAAGAGCGGCTGGTCTGGACGGCTGCGGAGTTAAAAGAAATCGGGGTAAAAAAACTGGGCGTTTCCCACTGCACCGGTTTCAAAGCATCCTGCTGGCTGGCTAACGAATTTCCAGAGGAATTTTTCATGAACAATTCAGGAGCAACATTGAATCTACCATGATCGAAATCGAGTTGAGGCCAACCCTGGAAAACTGTATACAAACGCAATCGAAAAAGGAATATGAACGACTTGTGTACCGGATTCTGGAATCAGGAAATGCGAATACGGGGGACGGCAAGCGCCTTGAGCTATTGAAATCGTTCCTGGAAACAATTGATTTCAAACAAATTCGCAGCGAATACGAGCCATACCTGGCAAACGGCAAAGAAGTCGTTTTCAAATTGTGGCCGGGACCTCAAGCAGTGGAGTACCGATGGGAAGTAAGGTAACCACCGTCGGATTGACGGGAAGCATTGCATCCGGGAAAAGCACCGTTTCCAAGATGTTTGTGGAAATGGGAGCGCACTTGATCGACTACGATCTACTGGCGCGGGATGTGGTCAGACCCCATAAGGACGCCTGGAACGCTATCGTCGAGGCATTCGGTAAAGAGATATTAAACGACGATCTGACACTCAACCGTGAAAAGCTCGCCGGGGTTGTGTTCGGCGATCCGGACAGGCTTCAAGTTCTGAACAGCGTTACTCACCCCGCTGTTTTTAGAGAGGCAGAGCGGCAGGCAGACGAGATCGCCAGGGCCGATCCGAATGGCATCATTATCAAGGATGTGCCACTGCTAATCGAGACGGGAATACACCGAACAGTGGACAAGGTGGTCGTGGTCTGGGCCAGCCGGGAGAACCGAATTCAAAGGCTGATCATGCGCGGGCTTACGCAGGAAGAGGCTCTCAGGCGTATCGATTCCCAGATGCCCTTGCGCGAAA
>CAZDMY010000143.1:2553-6595 GCA_964506405.1 uncultured Dehalococcoidia bacterium
AAAAAGTGGAATATGCCGATTTCGTCATTCGCAACGACGGCTCCCTGGCCGAGACCAGAAAACAGGTGGAGGAGATTTATGAGTCGCTTCAATGAACATCCAGAATTTGCAGCAGGAGCGGCCCTTCCAGGAATATCAGGAAATACAGGGTATTCAAACTCAAATAGACATGACCTGTCATTGTTAGGTAATTCGACGTATAAAGCCGAAAACGGTTTTTAACTCAGGCGCAATTAGCGTACAATTAAATCAGGAGGAAACATGGCAACCAAAGAGCAAGTAGAACAAATACTGGACGAAGTGATGGTGCCGGTGATAATGCGAAGTATCATTCAAATGAATCTGCTTCGTAGCGTGGAGATAAAGGACAATCGAATGAAAATAACTTTATCCAACGCGGCACTGGGAGATGATATCCGCGAACAGCTTCGAAGCACTATCCAGGACAAGCTAAACGGAATGGACGGTATCGAGGCGGTGGCAGTCGATTTTGAGGAAAGCAAACCGAAGGATATCAACGAGGTCGGAAAAGTAGTCGCTGTGATGAGCGGAAAGGGTGGGGTGGGGAAATCGCTGGTAACCGGGCTGCTGGCAATCGCGCTGCAGCGCCAGGGGAAATCGGTCGGGATTCTTGACGCAGACGTCACCGGGCCCAGTATCCCCAAGATGTTCGGCTTAAGCGGCCGGCCTATGGGAAGTGAAAACGGATTAATGCCAATACCGACAAAATCCGGCATAGAGACGATTTCCATCAATTTCCTGCTGCCCCATGAAGACGATTGTGTCATCTGGCGCGGGCCCATTATTTCGAAATCCATACAGCAATTCTGGGAGGATGTCCTCTGGGGCAAACTGGATTACCTGGTCGTGGATTTACCCCCGGGAACGGCCGATGTTCCTCTGACTGTGATGCAATCATTGCCGCTCTTCGGCGTGATCATCACCTTCACGCCGCAGGACCTGACGGCAATGGTCGTGCGCAAAGCGGTGAATATGGCCCAGCAGATGAGTATACCGGTACTTGGCCTGGTAGAGAATATGAGTTACTTCCTCGTCCCTGAAACCGGGAATAAGATTAACATATTTGGTGAAAGCAAGGTTGGCCCCATGGCCGCTGCCACTGGCTCACCGATTCTCGGCCAGATACCGCTGGATCCCGAACTGGCCAGACTGTGCGACCAGGGCGAGATTGAAAAATACGACTCGAGTATCTTCAATGAGTTCCAGGAGGCGGTCGGCAGGGTTCTTTCCTGATGGCATAAAAAACTGATCGTTTCACGGCACCTGTCAAGCTTTATTTGTGAGTGAGTAATTCGGTTGACATTCAAACCCGAAAAAATCTATACTTATACTTAGGATATAAGCCAAATCGAAGAAACGATCAGCAATGCCTGTCCCGGCAGCGGGGCAGGTTTTTTGCCGCATTGAGAAACGTTCTTTAACGGGAGTATCTACAATGATTGACATGGCAGAAGCCAAAACTGACCTGTGGAAAGAGATCATCAGTGAGGACATGGGCGACATCCGCAATTGTTATAACTGCGGCACCTGCATTTCGGGTTGTCCAGCAGCCGAAGGCAATCCACCGTTACTTATCAGGCGGCTGGTACGAATGGTCCTGCTCGGCCTTGAAGATGAACTCCTCGATGATGAAACCCCCTGGGCCTGCG
This sequence comes from uncultured Dehalococcoidia bacterium, assembly GCA_964506405.1. Lineage (GTDB taxonomy): Bacteria > Chloroflexota > Dehalococcoidia > SZUA-161 > SpSt-899 > JBGLNL01. The sequence continues at coordinate 4,224 of CAZDMY010000143.1, forward strand.
TTTCCTGCAATCAATGTATGGAAATGTGCCCTCAGGGCGTCAAGCCCTTCGAAGTGGGGCTGGCAATAAGACGCTGGCAATGCCGCGAAGACGAAACGTATATTCCACCGTCCCTGCCGGAACTCTGGGAAATAGGGCATACACAGTCTGTACATAAACAGGGTGAATTAAGAAAATCGCTGGGGCTGGAGCCTACACCTCCTTCAGTGGTGACCAATCACGATTGGATGAATAGTTTCCGCAAGATGCTCAAAGAGACGGAAATTGTCAAATCTACCCCGTATATGTTCAAGGAAGAGGAGTAAGTTCATGAATTACGGTTTGTTTCTGGGATGCAATGCCCCGGCCATCCGGCCGGATTTGGAGCGAGCTATTCGCCTGACCATGCCTGAGCTGGGTATAGACTTGGTGGAAATGGAAGGGTATGCCTGCTGCCCGGGATATGGTACGTTCCCGGCCTCTGATGAAATTGCCAGCCTGGCAGTAAGTGGTAGAAACATCGCTATCGCAGAAGAAAAAGGGGTTGACATACTGGTGGAATGCGGCTCTTGTTATAGCGTTCTCCGACACGCAGCTCACAGTCTTCAAGATGAGGAAAAGAAGCGCCAGACCAATGAGTTGCTGGCAATTGACGGAAAAAAAATCTCCGGCACATCGAAAGTAAGGCATATTATCGACATCCTTTACCATGAAGTAGGAACTGAGAAGATTAAACAATCGATCAAATATCCGCTGGACGGCATTGAAATCGTGGTGCAGTACCCATGCCATACGCTCTTCCCCAGTGACATTATGGGATTTGATGATCCCAGGCATCCGCACAAGCTGGCGGAACTGGTGGAGGCCCTGGGCGCGACAGTGCCCCATTTCAGCCGGGAACTGCAATGCTGTGGCGGCGCGGGTGGATTTGCGGCTCGAAGCAAGAAAGAGGCAACAGCCTTTGCTAAGAAGAAATACGATGCTATCAAGGAAGAGACCAATGCCGAGGCCATTGTGGTTTCCTGTATTACCTGCCTGATGTTCATGAACACGGTGCAGGTGGATTTTGGTGAAGGCTGGGATACCATCCCGGTGATGGATTACAATCAGCTTCTGGCCATTTGCATGGGGTTCGATCCGAAGCAGGTCTGCTCAATCAGCGAAACACCGAAGGTTCCTGCCGAACCAAGAGAAAAATTCATCGAGAAAATCATCAGCGCCGCTGTTCCGGGTTAGTACGTAATTTGCGATTGTCTTTCGTTTGCAGTGTGCGCCATTGAAAGATATGGCTCGTTCTTCAGAACTGGAAAGCTTACTTAATAAGAAAAGAAATGCCATCATTGGCAAGTGGCTTGAGCTAATCGCAAATGCTCATCCGGCAAAGGGAAACCTTTTCAGGGATAGCGATCAGTTCACTAACCCCATCGGTTACACCATTTCCTCTGAAGTGGAACCCCTCGTTGATGAATTCCTTTGCGGCAATACGAAATCCGAAAAAGTAGCCCACTCCCTGGATCGAATTGTCCGCATCACCGCCGTACAGGAATTTACCCCCAGCCAGGCCATTGGTTTTATCTTCCTGCTGAAAGACGCGGTACGCGTCGAGCTGGGCCGCCAAATGAAAGACCAGCACCTTGACGAGCTACTGGAAATCTACAAACGAGTTGATGAGTTGGCCTTTACCGCATTTGATATGTATGCCAGTTGCCGGGAGCGGATCATGGAGATCCGGGTGAATCAGGTAAAGGGTGAAAAAGAAGACGCCTTCCGTCTTCTTGAGAGGATGTTACTCAAGCACGAAGCGCTTGAAGACGCAGCTTCCAGCGGTTATAATAACACCAAGTGAGGGAATAGCATGAACACTTTGTTCGGAGTAATCATACCATATGTTGCAGTTGCTATTTTTATAATTGGAATTCTTTACAAAATCACCAAATGGTCCCAAACACCGGTACCATTTCGTATCCCCACCACTTGCGGTCAACACGTCTCACTTCCCTGGCTGAAAGCCGATAAACTGGATAATCCCCCCAATAACCTCTACGTTATTGCCCGCATGGTCCTGGAAGTGTTCCTGTTCCGTTCGCTGTGGCGAAACACAAAAACGGAGATAAAGCCGGACAAGCAGAAACTGATCTATGGCGGCAACAAATGGCTGTGGCTACTGGGGTTGCTGTTCCACCTGACTTTGTTCATTATCATCATCCGGCACCTGCGAATACTGATCGAACCGGTCCCGTGGGTGATCAGGCAGTTGAATACGCTGGACAGTGCCTTTGATATCCTCCTTCCGGCAGTCTACCTCACTGAGATCATCCTGGTGATTGCCTTAGTTTATCTATTCGCCAGACGCGTCGTTTTTGCCCAGTTACGCTACATCTCACTCCCATCCG
>CAZDMY010000144.1:0-6585 GCA_964506405.1 uncultured Dehalococcoidia bacterium
CTGGTGCAAAGAAAAGCACCCCGTAAATTTGTGTTCATAACTTCATCCCAGGCCTTATCGGACATCCGCGGGAGAAGTAAATCGTTGTTGATACCGGCATTGTTTACAAGGATATCGATCCTGCCCCAATTATCTACGATCTGACGGATCATGGCTTTAACCTCGACCGATGCCGCAACATTCGCTTTTACAGCCATAGCTTCTGTGCCTGATGCAGTTAATTGTACGACGATATCGGCCGCTTGCTGTTCGCTTGAATGGTAGTTAACCGCCAACCTCGCTCCCATCCTACCCAGCTTGAGGGCAATCGCTTTTCCCAGCCCTCTTGAGGCTCCGGTGACCAGCGCAACCTTTCCTGCAAGTTCCTGCGGTTCCATCACATGCTCCTTATCACCAGGCAGCAGTTCTGCCCGCCCATGCCGAATGAATTGGAGAGGATCGTTTTCACGGTCTGTTTGCGTGCCTGGTTCGGCACGTAGTCGAGGTCACAGGCTGGATCCGGCGTTTCATAGTTGATAGTGGGCGGGATCACGCCGTTCCTGATCGTCAGCACCGAGGCCAGTGCCTCGACGGCTCCCGCGGCGCAGGCCGAATGACCGATCATGGATTTGTTGGCACTGATCGGTATTTCAGGGGCTTTTCTCCCGAAGACCTTCTTAATCGCTTCGGTCTCGGCAGAATCGTTAAGCTGTGTGCCTGTGCCGTGGGCATTAATGTAATCGATTTCATCAGGGGAAACGCCCGCGTCCTGAAGCGCCATTTTCATGGCGGCTGCCTGCTGGATGGGGTCGGGGGCGGTTTCGCTGAAGGCGTCGAACGACCATCCCGCACCGGCAAGCTCTGCCAGAATCGGCGCGCCTCGTGCTTGAGCATGATCGTAACTTTCCAGGATCATGATCCCGCACCCTTCTCCGAAGACGAATCCATCGCGATGCAGGTCAAAAGGACGGCTGGCTTTGTTCGGGTCCGGATTGCGTGAGAGAGCGCCTACGATCGACATGCTGGCAACCCCGATGGGGCTGATATCCGTCTCGGTCCCGCCGGCAATCATGACATCCGCATGTCCTGAGCAAATATGATTCATCGCTTTGGCCAGCGCATCCGTTCCGCTGGCACAGGCGGCATTCACAACACAGTTAGGCCCTTTTGCTCCGAATTCCAGTCCAACCTGTGCGGGAACCATACTGGGGGCAACCTTGGAGACAAACAGGGGATCGATTCGTTTTGGACCTCTCGTGTTCAGCTTCTCTCCTTCATCCACAACCAGTGACATCATACCGCTGGTAGCTATGATCGTTCCGATGCGCTCGGCGTTTTCTTTCGCCATTTCCAGCGAAGCGGATTCCAGCGCCATGCGCGTTGCGGCGATCGCGAACTGGGTGCACCGGCCGGTACGGTCCGCTCGCTTAATGTTCATGTAATCGTTTGGTTCGAATCCGCGTACTTCGGCAGCGACTTTTACCTGAAATCTCGTGGTATCGAAAAATGTGATCGGGCCGATTCCGTTTTGGCCTTCGATCAAAGCCTGGTAGAAACTATCGGCGGTCAAGCCCAGGGGAGTGATGGCTCCCAAACCGGTGATGACAACTCTACGTACCACTCAATCCGCCTCCCGGCCCAAAGTCTGTGGGAAAAAGTGAGAAGCCTCCGTCGATGATGATGATCTGGCCCCGGATCATGGCCGATTCCTCTTTACACAAAAAGGAAACGACATTGGCGATATCCTCGGGCTGGACCATTCGACCGGCCGGTGTGGTCTGCCATGCAGATGCGGGCAGGTTCGGGCCGTTAACATACAGCTTGAGGGCGTCGGTTTCCACTGCCCCGGCACAAATCCCGTTGACGCAGATATTCATGGGGGCCAGTTCGATTGCAAGGTACCGGGTGAGTGCTTCCAGAGCGGCCTTTGAGACTCCAACGGAGGTATAGACGGGCATGACCATTCTAGAGCCCAGGCTGGAGATGCTGACCATCTTGCCACCATTTGGCATCAGTTTAGCCGCTCGCTGGGCGCAGAGTAAAAAAGCCCGGGTGTTGATATCCATTGTCCAATCCCAGCTTTTATCATCGAGTTCGAGTGCGGGACGGGGAACACCGGAGGCAGCATTATTGATAAGGATATCGAGCTTGCCGAACTCGGATTCGATCTCGTCGAACATAGCGTTGATCTTATCCGGCTCGCCGACATTGGCCTTGATGGCATGAGCTCTAACCCCTGTAGAACGGATCTCCTCGCAGGTAGCCCGGGCGGTGCTTTTCTTGCGGAAATAGTTGATGATAACATCGGCGCCTTCCTTGGCCAGTTTCAAGGCGATAACGCGCCCGATGCCGCGGGAGCCACCGGTGACCAGGGCAACCTTACCTTCAAGTGACATGGTTAGCCTTTTTCTGCAATCTTGTTTTCGATATAGGCGAGAAATCCGCCTATGTTCTGGACATCCTGGAGTTCATCATCATCGATCTCAATATCGTAATGGTCTTCCACGGCGACAAGTATTTGTACGATATCCAGCGAATCGGCATCGAAATCCTTGAACGTCGCTTCCGGGCTGAAATTCAAATCGGGTTTGCGTACAATCCGGGTAACGATCTGTTTGACGGTTTCTTCAACGGAGGCATCAGCCATCTTGTTCTCCTTGTAGTTACAATGCTTTTTTTGATATTGTGCAGGGGCAATCTATGAATCGCCCCTTATTCTGCCACCTGGCTTCTGATAGCGGCCAGTTCCTTTTTCTGGATACCTACCAGATCACGTTCCACGACCATCTTTGCCTGGCCGATCGTCCTCGCGATCTCCGCAGCTTTGCTCCGGCCGTGGGTAACGCAAACAGCGCCGTTAATGGCCCATAGCGGTCCGCCTCCGTGCGCCTCTGCCGGATTGGTGGCAATAGTCAGTTCATGAACCATTGATTCAATCTCGTCTGAAGGCAAACGGCCGTTTATCTTTGTTCTCAACCAATCCGAAAAGACTTCTCCCAAAGCTTCGGTATATTTGACCAGTATATTGCCCACAAATCCATCGCAGACAACCACATTGGCCTTTCCGGCAGGAATATCCAGTCCTTCTATATTGCCGATAAAGTTCAGCCCGCTCGAATTGAAAAGCTGATAACTCTCATTGACAATCTCGTTCCCCTTTCCCTCTTCAGCGCCCACGCTGAGCAATCCAACCGTTGGATTGTTAATACCCAGAATCTCCCGGGCATAAACGGTGCCGACTACTGCAAAATCCAGCAACTGATCCGGCCGGCAGTCGACGTTCCCTCCCAGGTCCATCACGATGGTATTGGGGGCAAATCCCAGGAAAGCACCGCCGAGGACGGGACGTGACATGCCTTCAATGGCCCCCAGTACATACAGGGCGGAGGCAACCACGCCGCCGGTGGGGCCTGCACTGACTGCTGCATCCGCCTGCCCGTCGCGCACCGATTTTACGGTAAGGATCACTGAAGCGTTACGCTTTTTACGTAATGCGAAGGCAGGGTGTTCGCCCTCTTTCAGGTACTCATCGGTGTGTATGATCTCGATTTGCATGCCGGACGTATCGTATTTGTTCAACTCGCTACGAATCAAGCCTTCCGGTCCAACGAGCACAATTCCTGTATCGTGTTCTCGGCAGGCGGCAACGGCCCCTTTGACGATCTCTGCGGGGGCGAAATCGCCGCCCATGGCATCTACTGCTATTTTCATAATGCTCTTTTCTAAATGCTTATTTGCGGTGAAGAAAGAAAAGTCGTCTTCCCTCTGAGGACTACCTGCCCATGCTGGTTGGTAACCTCCACCCCGATTGTCACAATCTCCATGTTCTTCCGGCTCCGCCTGCTTTCGACCGTAGCCTGGCTGGTGATGGTGTCGTTTACGTATACCAATCCGGTCGATTCGATCTCCTGTGATGTGTGGATGGTTCCCGGAGGTATTTCGATTCCCTCAGCCAGTGCAGCGAGTGCGTAAGCGGTTACGGCGGTCGGCGGAACAAGCCTCTCTTCCAGGAAAAGCGGGTCTTTTTCCCCTGTTGCCAGCAAGTAGGAGGAAATCAACTCAGGGTCGAGAATATAACTGGCTGGAGGAAACTGGTAACCGGTTTCCATCTGAGAGAATTCTGCTCGTTTGTGATCTGCCATCGGGTGTTCAGACTTACATTACACAACCAGCCGTGCGGTGTCAAGAAATCCACGGATTCCTGTTCGCGTTATTTTACATCCAAAATACCCGTTTTAATATCAGCATTCTACAGACTGCTAAGGGAATCATCAAACTGTTTTACATCTTAATAGTTATGTGTTAAGATGGGTTCACGGTTTTAGATAATACGTCCAATGGCGTAGTTCTGCGTATTCACTTGACATATCTGGATTCCTGGTTTTACTTGCGTTTAGAAAGGGGGAAGGACATGACAAAACCTATCAATTCTCACACTATACGATTGATTTATCCATTACTCGCGATATTATTGATATTCGGGTTAGCCTTTCCCGCTTCAGAGCCTGCTTCAGGAGGAGAAGATCCACCGCCAAAGTCAGTACCGGAATCAAATTTGGAACCGTCGATGGTTATCGTCGACCAGGGAAGTCAAGGTATTGAATTCAAATTTGTTTTCCCTGAATTTAACGCTACATCGGTGGATATCAACGGAACTGCATACCAGCATTTGCATATGAAAGGATTCGGCAAGACGGGAAATGTTGGCATGCCTGCTCTACCTGCGCACAATTATACACTGGCAATCCCCGATGGGGCCGTGATCAATGTTGAGGTGTTGAGCGATAAGTCAGAAGTTCTCAGTGGATATACTGTTCATCCTGGACTGGAACTGCCCCTGGATATGGCCGGAGCGCCGGAACCTGAATTCATTAAAGACGAAGAAGTCTACAATATGGATCAGAATTTTCCAGTTTCTCCTGCTCAGATTATTAGTATCAACAAACTCCGGGGAATATCCCTGGCTCGTTTGCAGGTATGTCCGATTCTCTACAATCCGGTTCGAGGCGAGATTACGGTATATACCGAATTGCGGTTACGGGTCGAGTTCACTGGTGGTGGTGGACCAGGCCAGCAACGCTTTTCCACTCCTCGTTTTAATCGCACACTCGGTAACATCATCGTAAATGATGATATCATTCCGCAGGTTTCGCCACCTTCGGACCCTGGTATTGATAACGGTAGAAGCGATATTATCATCGTTACCACTCCGGAATATGAACCGGCGGCAAACATCCTCAAAGAATGGAAAAACCAGATGGGTTATGCTGTGGAAATCGTCAGCCAATCCAGTTGGACTTCTGCACAGGTAAAAACCGAGATACATAATCGATATGCTGCCTGGAATCCGAGGCCGGATTATTTCATTATTGTTGGTGATCATGACGATGTGCCGGCTGAAAATATGGGTTCTCATGTCACCGATCTCTATTATGCGTGTATGGATGGTGCTGGAGATTACTTCCCGGATATGGCCCACGGGCGCATCTCCGTTTCAAATGCAGCGGAAGCCATGACAGTCATCAATAAAATCGTCAACTACGAAAAGAATCCTGTCGCTGACCCCGGTTTCTATAACAGCATTGTGACTGCGGCTTATTTCCAGCATGCGGGCAGCGGATACGCTCAGCGGCGGTTTGCACAGACTTCATGGGAAATGCGTCAGCATTTGATTAACAATTGTGCATACCAGGTTGACCGGGAATTCTATACGGAATCGAGTGTCTATCCCACTAATTGGAACAATGATTATTACAGCTCTGGTGAGCCGATACCAACGTACCTCCAGAAACCGAATTATGCCTGGAACGGTAATGCCGCCAGTATTCGAAGTGAAATTGATACAGGCCGTTTTCTGGTGACTCACCGGGATCATGGAGGGGAAACTGTATGGGGTGATCCATATTTCACGATTTCAGATATAAATGCACTCACTAATGGAGATAAGCTTCCCGTAGTGTTATCGGTTAATTGCCTGACCGGCAAATTTAATCACGGATCTGATTGTTTTGCAGAGGCGTTCCTGCGCCATCCGGCAGGTGGTGCCGTCGGTATCGTAGCTGCTACCGAAGTGAGTTACAGTGGACAGAATGACGGTTTTGCCGAGGGGTTGATCGACGCAATTTGGCCTGGACTCGTACCGCTGTTTCCACATAACCCGAGCCCGTCTGTCACACCCCATGCGCCGATTTACACAATGGGGGATGTGCTTAATCAGGGATTAATCAGGATGACCGAAACATGGAGTGCCAGTAGTCCGCCTTTCAATTATGACCAGTATACATTTGAACTGTTCCACTGGCTGGGCGATCCGGCCATGCGAATCTGGACTGCCGCTCCCGGCACAATCACGGCATTACATGATACTTACTTGGTGCTGGGACAAACCAGTTTCGATATTTCAAGCGTGAATCCCGGAACGTGCGTGGCAACACTTTGTTACGATAGTGATCTAATCGGCAGAGGTGATATCACAGGTGGTGCCGGAAGTATTGCCGTTTCCTCTCCGCCGACTACCTCGGGTGATGCGACCCTTACGATAACCGGCCATAATTACCGGCCCTATCAGGTAACGATTCCTGTACTGGCTCAGGGCGCCTATGTCGT
>CAZDMY010000145.1:0-4336 GCA_964506405.1 uncultured Dehalococcoidia bacterium
CGAACTTACAACTCGGCACTCAGTACTCGGCACTCGGCACTAAATTGGTATTATGCCCCCGGATTAACGGTTGACCCGATTGTTATTCCTCAACTATAATTAAGATATATCCTTCAAACGACCACTGACAAACTTGTGCAGGACGCTCGACATTAACGTTTGATAAGGAATACCTTCTTCTAGTGCTCTTTTCTGAATACCGACTAGATCCTTTTCTGAAATACGGATATTGACACGCTTGTCTTTTCGGAAGGTTGCCCGGGCATACTCCTGGTAACGTTTTGCCTCTTTCTTAACATTAGGGACGGTCTTCCATTCTCCCCGTTCAACCGATTCAAGGATGTCTTTTTCTTCTTGTTTAGATTTCACTTTCCGTACCTCCCAGATATTTCGTGGTCATTTTTCTGCTGGGGATTATTGTTTTTAGAAATACAATGTCTTCTGATTCTACAAATGGGACCAGATAAACATAATTTTCTACATGAACAACAAATATTTTCTGATTCGAGTATTTTTCTTTATTTGGATGCTCGATTATATCTAGCAATCCTTCACCCATTATATGAAATACAATCTCTTCAAATGAGATATTTCGATTCTCCTTTAGTTCATCATTCTTCTCAATATTCCAATCAAAATATTTCATGGCACGAATATAACACTATGTGTGCTTATTGTCAACATGATTTATGGATATTTGTATTGGAGGCACAACCACTTGTTATCCTGACTGAAGGAATGGATAACCATTACTGTCTGAGTAGCCTTCCACTCGTTCCCACGGTCTCCGTGGGAACGAACCCCCGGACGCTCTCGCGTCCTATCATATATCTTCAACTCAAAACTTCGAACCTTGAACTTCGAATTAACAACGAGCCAGCAACCGGACGATTGCCCCTCCGACTAACCCAATGATTCCTATTTTCCCGGCATGACGCCAGATGAATGTTTTTACTCGCATTGCACCAATTGTATCAGCTCCATAAATTTTCATAAAAGGGGGTAGTGCGCTCCAATTACATGGATGAGTCATTTCCCATTCACTCCTTAAAGCTTAAAGTTAGATTTAGTATTCACGTTTAGTATACGAGCCAGAAGTGCGCATATATTGTTTATTTCCTGGCGCTTTTCCAATATCTCTTCATGGGACATAGAAGCTTCAAGTTTGTGGGCATTAGCATTACACGTTTCCCGATAGTACCTTAGCTGATTGTAAAAGTTCTTATCGATATTTACCTGGTATTTGAAATCAGCTTGCTTTTTGTTAAAGTTATCGATTAGGACTGATAAGTCATGGTGTCGGCTATGGTTTTTATTGTAAAATAAATCCATGTCACTTTTAGCATAAGACTCACGAAATATATCAATTAGTAAGTTTTCAATTAAAGTACGATAAAGAACCATTGCAGCGCGAAACAAACCATAACCAAATGCGTAGTTTAACTCGTTTACAAGTTTTTTGTAAAAGATATCGTTGAATTCATAGTCTATCAGAACTGTTGGTAGTACAACTTTCGATGGTAAGTCTGAAAATGATGGACTGATTTCTATTTTCCCATTTCTCGTTACATCGGGGTAAACCTCGATTAATTCCTCTCCGTTTTGTCGGCTTATATATTTGAATGTCAAATCAATGTATTCATTCTCTCGAATCCCGAATCGCTGTATAAGTTCATCAGAGAATATCATCGTATAAACATTCGAACTAATAAAAGTGTCGTGCCTAAATATATCAAACAGACACTCCTCGTTTATCCAATTCAATAAATTACCTTTTTTATCTAGATGTGCATCTACTCTAGTAACGATCTGTTCAGGGCCATCCTCTTTTTTCGAAGATTTCTTAGGGCATAAGCTGTATACCTTTGCAATATCTTCGGGGATTCTTGAATAGAACTTGAACTTCCATTCTGAATTCGGCTCTGGTTCTTTCACTTTCACTTTCAATATATTTCGTTCCGGCATATATGTCTTACCCATCCTCTGCTTTTCATTATTGTAATTAGGGCATATTTCACTCAATCTCCACCTGATCCGTCAATCCCAAATCTTCAAGGATTTGTTTCAGATCAGCAGTGAAGGCTCTCTCCTGTTGCCCATCTACGTTTACAGAAAAATCGACTCCGATTCTCAAATCTGAGCCGCTTCGGAGCTTGGGGAGGATTTTGGTGCCCAGCCGATTCCACATTTCATAGGGTACTTCACCGTGAATACGAAACGTCTTGATAAGAGGTGGTTGCTCAGTCCCTGAGCCAGGCTCATCACCAGGTCCAGGTGGTGGAGGTGGTGGTGATTCCGGTGGCTGATCTCCTCCTTCCTCACTTCCTCCGGAAACCGGTTCTCGCGGAGTCTTTAATTCCTGTGCCTTGGCTTTTAACAAAAGGAACACGCCAGATTCAAACGTAACGTCTGCCGGATCAACGTACTCGCCAAAGAGCACACGCTCGTAACCACCATCTTTCTTTTGACCAGAAGCCAGTCCAAACTCTCCTCGAGAAACAAATTCAACGATCTTTTCTTTGAGTACCTTATCCGGATCCAAGAGTCGTGTCAGTGATCCGTTCAGGAAACTCTGCCGTAGACTCCCCATAGGCCATGCGCCGGAATCCTTCAGTGCAGGGGGCCAATTCCGTTCTATATAGCTTGCACCCACTGATTCGCTTAATAACGAATCAGACTTAAGGGCTTGAATCACTCGACCGCAAAGTGTCTCGTTTCCGCTTGAATGACCCGCTCCAAGATCAATGGTTTTCAAACCACTTTTATCATGGCTGTCCGTAATAACGGCATAACGATAGCCTCCCCAGACCTCATCCTTGGCTGCCTCTTCGGCATCAGATACTTTTGATTGAAGCTCCGCCCTGTCTGTCTTATCGAAGTCGCCGCCGAGTGTTCCCTCTGCAACTTCTTTGGCAACCCGTTTCCAGGCAAGCCACATTTCAACCTTATCCCGCAGTTCTCTTCCGGGTTTCTTGATACACCATACCAGCGAACCCGGATAGAGCCTCGGCGATTTCCCTCGCTGAGTTGACCATTCTGAAACCTGTTGCCTTAGTGAGTCTGACCCGTTCCATTCGGATTCCGGATCGACTACAACTAGCGTTAGCCTCGGCGTATCCTGTACGGCAGAACCATCTTCAGGAAAGTAGTTAATCGGGATTGTAGCGCCTTTATCAAATTCCTTCTGGATCAATATCTTCATCGCTGGCTTAATCTCTGAGTCTTCATCAAGCGATGCTCGACGATCGCTAACGACCTTTTTCATCGTTGGCTGGTGACTGATCTTAAAACCATCTGATCCTATACGCCGGACAAAAAATGATTTACCCTCTAACGTCAATGCGGCTGTGTCTACTGATGTTGTGTCTATATCCGGCTCTCCGAGGGCGAATCTCAACTCCGGAAGGTGCGCCATCTTATCGATTTGCCCCCCGGATGATTCGAAAAGAATTGTGGTCCCAACACGACGATGAATATTTTTCAATGAACCTTTGGTATCTGCATCAAGCGCTCTGGCATGAGAATGTTCCCCGGATATATCTGAATCCATCGCAGCTACCAGGCGTGATTCTCCAAGCTGCCCGATCACAACGCTTCGAAACTCCGGTACGTCCAATGGAGCAGAACCGAGGGTTATCAGCGGCTCTTTGCGGGCTTCAGTGAATCCGGTGCGATAGGCCCAGGATATCCATTGTGCCAGCATGGCAAGTGTACCGCGTGTCTGTTGATATTGTGAAAGCGCCTGCCACTTTCGCTGGAATACCGAAAGCGTTGCCGGATGAAACGGATAGCATACTTCGAAACGATCGCGTAAATATTCCCTGGCCTTTGCCTCCGTAGCAGCGCTATCAACCGCTGTCCATTCTGAAGGCAATTGTGCCCGACGTTCAAAGCACCAGTCAGCATAAGCTTTCGCCACGTTTTTCCTAACTTTGGTACTACCTATTTCTTCAAAAAGCCGACGGCGCACGACCTCACTGATCTCGGTTTCATCATTCGCGATAAGGTCTTTGGCCACTCGGCGGACCACCTTCGTGATTTTTTCCTGCCACTTCCAATCCCAGTCAGTCATCTCAACCTGGCTGCGAGGCAGACTGATGACTGCAGCGCCACGTGTCGTTCCGGTTGTGGCCACCGTCAGGTTCTGAATAAAGGAATGAAACTGGTCAGCCATACCGCGATGACGATTCAGAAAATTGAGCACCTCGTCGAATAACAGAAGCACCGGCCCATTTGCCGCTTGAAATACGCGGTCAAGTGCTTCTGTGCCAGGAGGCGTTGCCTTTGCCGCAGCCCCAAGTATTTCCACACCTTTATCTCCTGCAAGCTGGCGGGC
>CAZDMY010000145.1:4346-6552 GCA_964506405.1 uncultured Dehalococcoidia bacterium
ATCCCATGCATTACCAACAAAGGCAGCAACTCGGGCCTCCGGCATGACTTTGATGCCAGCCTCTTTCAGGAGGTCAGATATGCCGGTGTATTCTGAAGCTTTGGACCCGCTGGTCACCATATGATACAAAGCCGTAAGGGTATGGGTTTTTCCACCACCGAACTGGGTAATGAGCGTCATTACCGGTGCAGTGTTCGAAGTCTCACCTGCGAGGCGACGAAGCACCATGCCCGAATGCTCTCGCAGTGCCCGTGTGAAACAGGTTCGGCTGAAGAACTTATCCGGATCGCGGTAGTCCTCCGGCGCAGTCCCGGCAATGACCTGTTCCAGATGGATAGCAAACTCATCCGGATTGAAGGACCGGCCCTCGCGGACTTCCTTTCGTGGTATAGCTATTTTGTGCCAAGGTTCCATCACATACCTCCCTTATGACCTCTTCATTCGTTCGAATAGCTCAGTTGCAGATTGCTTTAGTCGTGTCAGGTTCGCATAGGCAACAGGTACGAATTCATTATCGCATGAATACATTCTGTATCTTATCCCATCAGTAACAACGACATTACATGAAACACCGATGGATTTCACATATCCTATAGCCTGTGCTAAAGCACCTTCTATCCCTGATCCAAATCGTTTCGCCTCGATGATAAGAGCACAGTTCTCAGGTGCGCGCGGAAGCGATTGAAAAACTGCCACGTCGATCCATCGCCATTTCACCGCAATACACTCGGGCGGCCATCCCAAACATCGCAGGAATGGCACCACGAAGTGAGCAACCAGTTCATCCTCCATAGGTGTGTCTCCAAAATTATGTTCGTCCTGAAACAGGCCAACCAAATCCTGGGCCTGGCCCACCAGTTCTATGAGGTTTGAAGGAATCTCCCCTAAAGAGGGTTCTTCGGATGGAAGCTCTGGTAAAGGTGCTACTTGCCAGTTAGTTGGCGGGGAATTTAAGAATCGCTCAACGTAATTCCGAACTTCTGTGTTCTGAACCTGAGAAAACCGAGTATATCCAAATGAGTGATTATCAAAAACATACTCCTGAGGCAGCTTACACCATCGGATACGCCTGGCGTGCTGGAGGTCCCATCCGTTTACATCTTCAAATTGATTCAGATACATATATTCGCTGGCTATAATACCAACTGCTGATACTGCGTTGATACCTGTTCGTAACAGGACTATATCTCCTATCTGCATATCGCTGGCAAAACGACGGACGAAACTGCCTTCGTACTCATCGTCGCTGCGTTCATAATTCCACGGTCCGGCATCTCCTGGTCCAATCAGCCCGACTCCATAATTCAGAAATATATCAGCATAGGATCGAGAAGCTGGCCCTCCTGACAATTGCCATACGTGCTGTACTTCTATGACCATTATTTCTATTGCTAAGCAAGTAACAGCGGCAATAGTTCCGTATTTTTTATTTGCCGCTTTCCCTGTTCAATACAGTAACAGTAAAGAAACAGATGATCGATAAGATCAGAAACATCATTTGTAGCGCCGATTCTTACCGGCCAGTCTCCCTTAATCCCTGCCAGCGCCATTTCCTTAGGACAAACGGATGAAATCAAATCCAAGAGTGTTTTTCGGGCAACAGGTTTGCCAACTGTAATTCTTCCATCGTGTTCAAGCAGAGCGTTCTGACCTTCAGGACGAATGCATCTGTCACCATTGAACTGAACACTTGCCCCTTCTCCGGGCTTAATTACCTCACTATGATTGACTACCTTACAAATGAGATCGTCTTCAGTAAAATTGGAATAGAATCCGAATAGCATTTCCAAATCTGTGTTTTTCCTTTGATAAAGCCAAAGAGGGGGCAATTCATGAGTTCCTCCAGGATAACCAAGAGAGACTCGGACATCATCTCTGATAACTTGCCCTTCCGGAGTTTGGAAAGGAAGATTTGCCAAAGCTGATTTTATCTCGTTACGAAATAATTTACGCATTTATAAGCTCCCGACAAGAATTCCCTATCTCGGCACCGCTTGTAGCATAGCTTCGAGCAATCGTCTTTCCTCACTGCCTTTCGGGTAAAGTGGTGTGAGGTTATTAGCCAACCTGAGGAAGTCCGAGCCGCGATCCTGTTCAGATTTGATTAGCGCTCGGAGCGCGTTCGACTGGCCACCGGCTTGAAGCAACATGGCAGCATGTACTCGGTCGAGTGTCGTTGCCCCACGCATACCTTCACTATCGACGG
>CAZDMY010000146.1:0-6496 GCA_964506405.1 uncultured Dehalococcoidia bacterium
CTTAATCCCGGGTTCGCCTTGTAAATCGGGCACCAGTAAAGTTGCCTGATCGGATCGGTTGGCTGTATCGGTAACGGATACCGTGTAAGTTCCAGGGTTCTGATCCGGCGCGGCGATTACGATGGAAAAGGTGCCGTCATCATCGTTGTTCACTATTGCGTTGCCTGCCGACTTATTCCCCACCATGATGGCGATTGTTGAGCCCCGTGTAAACCCTTCTCCTGAAATTCGGGTGGCAATGCCCTCAGTTGGGATAAGGGTAATACTCGGATCCGGCAGGGGTGAATTGGGTGACGGCATCTCCTCCGTTCCGTTGAGGTCCAGGCGATCTCGTGCGCCGGCCTTCCATATCGCGGTTCCTGCCATCAGGTCATCAGGCCCTATGGTAAAAGTAATTGTCTTTCCATCATAGTTATTTTGGCCATTTTCTATGGTTATCTGGTAATTAGTCGTAATGCCATCAGCAGTGACTGTGTTCGTTGTAGTTTCATCTACTTTCTTTCCGTTAATCCATGCCTTTATCACTGTTCCATTTGAAACATCCTGCCCCTTGATCGTGGCTTTCCCGTAGAATCCGCAGACATCGGGCTGGGCCAGCACCGTAGCCGGCAGCAGGGCCGCTATAAGGACGACCAGAAAAGCAATGACCACCTTAGACATAGGTACCTCCTTTAATTGCCGCTGTTTTCTGTAACACTTTTTCGTTCTTTCTTCATATTCAAGAACAAATCAGTTCCTGGGCAGGTACTCAGTCGGCTTGGTGGTCAGCGCATCGATCCATTCACCGGCCGTTTTTCGGCGCTGCTGAATGGATTCCACAAGCTCACTGTGTACACTCTCAACCGTCCTGGCGGGCGGGTGCGAAAGCATCCGGGCGAGTTCCCATAACTCAACATCGGACATGACCACCAGCCGCAGGTTTCCCTGGGCTCTCAGACGGGTAGCTTCCGCTTTGAGCCCGTTCGATTCAGCCAGGGCGGCGCGTATGGCGCTTTTCACGTGGTATTTGACCAGATTAAAGCTATCCACACTCATATGTACCTCCAGGGTAAGATTGCCATTCCTTTAATATCGGTTGAACTGGACACTTACCACGAAAGGCCGTGACTTGAGCCTTAAATGAAACTATCCGGCTTAGCTGGATTTCACCAGGCTGCTTTTCAGACCAACCTCTACTCTCAGCAAACAATGAAAACCATCATATATCGCCTCGTTTTCATCGTTGCACCACGGGTTCAACCGCCCTGATATCAAGGTTATGCCTTGGCTTATTATGTCGCGTCTATTCTATTATATAGTACTATCAACTTATCTAAAACGGTGATCTTTCCTTCACCGTTTCCCAGGCGTAATTCAATGATTTACTCCTGGAATAGCGAGGATCACGCAGGAAGGCGGGCGAATCGATTCGCTCCTCTTCCTCCTTGAGTTCAGCCAACAGGGCCAGCATCTCATCCTGGTTAGTGGTGTTGAATGTTTGGCCTTTATTAGCAGTGAAGCCGGTGGCTACCAGAACGATCCTGACTTCGTCGTTCATGCTCTCATCATTGGCCACACCGAAGATGATGTTTGCTTCCGGATCGACGGCGCACTTGACCACTTCCGCGGCTTCATGGACCTCGGATATTGCCAGGTTGCTGCTGCCGGTTACATTAAGCAGAACGCCGGTGGCACCATCGATATTGACATCCAGCAGCGGACTGGATAGTGCCATCTTGGCCGCATCAATCGCGCGGTTGGCGCCGCTGCCTCTACCGACTGCCATCCACGATTGACCGGCACTGGTCATAATGGTCCTCACATCGGCGAAGTCCAGATTGATCAATCCGGGTACGGTGATCAATTCGGAAATGGACCGAACACCGTTGTAGAGTACCTCGTCAGCCAGGCCGAAGGCATCGTTGACGGAGATGCGATTGTCACAGATATCGAGCAGGCGGTCGTTTGGAATAACGATCAGTGTATCCACAAGGTCAACGATATTCTGGATTCCTTCCGTTGCCTTTTTCGTACGGACCGAACCCTCGAAAGAGAAAGGCTTGGTAACGATTCCGATGGTGAGAATCTTCTTCTCTCTGCCGATATCGGCGATAACGGAGATGGTGCCTGTGCCCGTACCGCCTCCCATACCGGCGGTAACGAACAGCATATCGGCATCACCGATTGATTCTTCCAGGGCATCCCGGCTTTCCTCAGCCGCTTTAACGCCTACACTGGGATCACCCCCGACGCCGAGTCCCTTGGTGATCTTCGGTCCGATTTGAATTCTTGTTTCGGCCAGAGAGCCATCCAGGTCCTGAACATCGGTGTTTACGGCGATGAATTCAACGCCCTTAACGCCCAGCTCTATCATTCGATTAATCGCATTGCATCCGCCTCCGCCCGCTCCGATCACCTTAATCTTAGCCTGATAAGAAGCAAAATCTGCTCTTCCCATTGTATTTCCCCCTTATTGTTATTTACCTTAATAAAACTGTTGTCTAATCGATGTCTACCATCTCGTCAGGAAGTTCCTGGCGAGCCTGGAACCATACTTGATATAGCCCATGACGCCGGGTTTCAGCTCATCGATTTTCCATTTATCCGGACCCTGTTCATTGTTCATGCCCCAGAATAGAAGACCGACTGCTGTGGCGCATGCTGGATCGTGCAGGTTATCAGCAATGCCGGTAATACCGTTTGGTGCACCGACGCGGACATGATCCATATTCAATGCATCCCTGGCCAGTACTTCCAGGCCCGGAACAATAGACGTCCCACCCGTTAGTACCAGACCGGAAGGTGCAATCTCCTCCTGCTTGTCTCGAGGGATCTCCATCATAACCATGTGGAGGATCTCCTCCAGCCTTGCCCGGATCACGTCGTTCAGTTCGCGGTATGATACCGTATGCCGATTTCCGACATCGAGAGCACTCAACTCCGAAGATTCGATACCGTTGGACGTCATGACATTCCCGTATTTCTTCTTCATCTGCTCGGCCATGTCGCTGGCGACCCCAAGGCCGAGAGAAATATCACGTGTCACCTGATATCCGCCAACCGGCAGGATCGCAGACTGCCAGACACACCCCTCTTTGAAAATCGCGACATCAGTGGTTCCGGCCCCGATATCCGCCAGGATAACCCCTGCGGTTTTCTCGTGCTGAGTGAGAACCGCTTCCCCGCAGGCGAGTGGACTGAATACAAGGTTTTCAATCTCTACCCCGGCGCCGCGGATCGCTTTGATGAGGTTTTGCACGGCGGCGGCGGCGGCGGTTACAATGTGGGTTTCAACGTCCAGCCTGAAGCCGTGCATTCCGACGGGTTCTTTTACCTTGACCGTTCCATCGAGGGTATAATGTCTCGGCAGAACGTGAAGCAGTCGTCTGTCGCTTGGCAGTGTAATGCTCCGAGCTGATTCAAGCACGCGGTCGAGATCGTCCGCGGTGACTCTCCGGTCATTACGCGTAGTAGCGATGACCCCGCGGCTGTTGAGCGCACTGATGTGTTTCCCTGTTACGCCAACATAAGCAGTCTCTACCTGCAACCCGCTGGTTCGTTCTGCCTGCACGACAGATTCTTCGATAGCTTCCTTGGCCTGGTCAATGTCAACGACAAGGCCCTTGCGAACCCCTCTGGATGGGACTGTGCCGGATCCAAGGATCTGAATGGCGTCTCCGTCACCGAGCGTTGCCACAATTGTGGTAACTTTGCTTGTCCCAACATCTATGGAAGCATAAGTATTCGCCATATTTCCCCCTTTCTGTGAAATTACTTGCTGAATTCAATAATTGAGTTTGAAAGCAGTGGTTATCACCTCCTTTCGATTTAATTCTGATTTATACGTTCAGCGACTCGCATACGAGCGCTGCGGCTTCTTGGGTTAAACGACATTTCCCGCGATGCAGGCTTGATTACTTTCTTACTGACCACGCGAAGGCGAGGTTCGTGTTGACACACACATTCAGGAAATTCGGGTGGGCAGATGCATTTTTTTGCTTCAAACTTCATGAAATCCTTGACGGCTCGGTCTTCCAGCGAATGGAAGCTTATTACTACCAGCCTGCCTTCGGCGGCGAGAATATCTGTCGCCTGATCCAATGCCATTCTTAAGTTATCTATTTCTTCGTTTACGGCTATCCGTAGCGCCTGAAATGTACGGGTGGCCGGGTGTATCCTTTTTCGTTCACCCCTCACAGCGCCGGATACAAGATGAGCCAATTGCGAAGTCGTTCGAACCGGCCTGTGCTTCACAATAGCCCGGGCAATCCTTCGGCTTTTGGGTTCCTCTCCGTATTTCCAGATAATCATTGCCAGATCGTCCTCTTCGTATTCATTGACGATATCCGCTGCGCTGAGCCTTTGATTAGGGCTGAACCGCATATCAAGCGGCGAATCCTGCTGTATACTGAATCCCCGCCCGGATTTGTCTAGTTGAAGAGATGACATCCCCAGGTCGAATAGAATCCCATCAACCGGATAGAACTCATGCTCCATACAGATCATTTCCAAATTACTGAAGTTCTCATTTACTAAAAGGACCGATTCTCTGAATTCCTTCAGCCTTTCGTAGGTTAATTTAATCGCCTGGGGGTCGGCATCTATTCCGAGTAACTGCCCCCGGGGGCGGCTGTGTTTCATGATCTCTACAGCGTGTCCTCCTTCTCCTACAGTGCAATCAATATACCGTCCTCCTGATTGAACCTTTAGTGCCACTATTGTTTCTTTCAACAGGACAGGGACATGATAATGGTTTGTCAATTATCTTCTGACCCTTCTGCCAGTTGCCAGGCCGCCTCAGCGATGCGGAGACGCTCCTGATCCCACGTTTCCTTACTCCATATTTCGAGATGCTTATTGGACCCAATAATCATCACCGCATCTTTGATTTCGGCGTGCTCTTTAAGCCAGGGAGATAAGGCTACCCGCCCTTGTTTATCCAGTTCAACATCGGTGGCGTTGGCAAAAATGAAACGCATCAACTGTCTTTTCTTACTGTTGGAAAATGCGGTATAGTCATAGTCGTCGGAAATCTTCTGCCATTCTGAAAGGGGGTAAACAATAATACACGAATCAATACCGGTGGTGAGCACAGCTCCCTCGACAAATTCCTTACGGAATTTTGCCGGGATAGCGACTCTCCCCTTCTGGTCGATTCGATGCTCGTAGTTACCTAACATGTAGGCATCCTTTTCCCCACATTTCCCCACAATATACCACAATTCCCCACTTTTTGCAATACCCCTTGCGAAAATCTGTTCTGTTTCGATGCCCGTATCTGGCGGTATCCGGCCTGAAATTCAGCTTGCCAACCGAGAGGAACTCTGTTACGCTAGTTTCGAATGTGAATAGGGAGTAATATAAGAAGGGAGAATGGAGGTTTTCATATCAAGGGATCAGATATTCGAAAAAGTAAATGATCTCGCGGCACAAATTAAGACGGATTACGAAAATGAAAATCCCCTTCTGGTCGGTGCCCTTAAGGGCAGCTTCATAATGATGTCCGACCTGGTTCGAGCCCTGGATATACCGCTGGAGGTTGATTTCTTAAGCGTATCAAGCTATGGGGCTGGAACAGAAAGCTCAGGTAGAATCGAATTGCGCCAGGACCTGAAAACGCCTGTTGAGAATCGGCATGTCCTGCTCGTAGAGGATATTGTTGATACCGGACTGACGTTAAACTTCCTTATAGAGAAACTGCAGAAACGTAATCCGAAATCATTGAGAGTTTGTGCCCTGCTGGATAAACCCGCCCGCAGGGAAGTGCCGGTTAGTATTGACTATGTGGGATTCACCATTCCGGATAAGTTCATCGTCGGATACGGTTTGGATTTCGATGAAAAATACCGGTATCTGCCTGATATCTGCTGTCTGGAGGATTAGCATGGAGATCGATAGACTGCTCGCCGTTGCCCGGGGTGACGCCCCGGCGGACCTGATTCTGGCCAATGCCCGGGTCGTAAATACTTTGACTGCCGAAGTTGAAGAATTGAATGTGGCTATCAGCCAGGGTTTGATCGCCGGAGTGGGTAATTATGAACAGGGCCATGAGATTGTGGACCTCGAAGGAAAATTCCTCATCCCGGGTTTGATAAACGGCCATATACACCTGGAAAGTTCCCATCTGAGTCCGTCAGAGTATGCACGTGCCGTTGTGCCGAGGGGGGTACTGGGCGTCGTTACCGATTTCCACGAAATTGCCAATGTCTGCGGCATCGCAGGTGTCGAGTACATTCTCAAATATGCTGAAAACCTTCCCCTGGATATATTCGGTATGGCACCATCGTGCGTGCCGGCTACCCATATGGAGACTGCCGGCGCTGAGCTTGATGCGGAAGGACTTGGCCGGATACTGAACCTCAGAAACGTCGTCGGCCTGGGCGAGATGATGAACTTCCCCGGCGTGATGTTCGGCGATCCTGGTGTATGGGCCAAGCTGGAGTTGTTCCGGGGAAAGGTTTTGGATGGTCACGCTCCCGGATTAAGCGGGAATAACCTGAATGCTTACCTGGCGGCA
>CAZDMY010000147.1:0-6495 GCA_964506405.1 uncultured Dehalococcoidia bacterium
GTACCGAAGATTGAAAGGATTGAAATGAACCCGGCGGAAGACATAAAAACAAACGATACAGGCAAAGGTGAGCCTTAACACAGGTAAACACCAGTGATATATTAGTATTCTGAGCACATGGAAGAATTTTCTCTCGTCAAAGACCTGGCAGTTATCATGATCACCGCCGGTGCGGTGACGTTCATTTTCCGCAACTTAAGGCTCTCGCCGCTGTTTGGCTATCTGGTGGCAGGATTACTCATCGGGCCTTACACATTTTCCAGTGCCCCGGTGGCTAATATTGAAGAAGTACGGCTCATTGCCGACCTGGGATTGATCCTGCTGCTTTTCGGACTGGGAATGGAATTCAGTTGGGCCAGAATTCGACAGGTCGGATTCACAATCATCTTGATTGCCGCAGCCGAGATCACCATCATGGTTTATCTCGGCTACTGGCTGGGTAAACTGCTTGGATGGGAAACATGGGATTCGATATTTCTGGGTGGGGCCCTTGGTGTTACCAGTTCGACAATCGCCTTCTCTTTGCTTAAGGAACTGGATAAGCTGGACCGTCTCTCCTCAAAACTGATTATTGGCATTTCCGTTGCCGAGGATTTTGTCGCCATCGCCATCATTGCGGTGCTCACCGGTGTTGCTCGCACCGGGACAGCAACTCTTGATTGGGGAGATGCCGGATTCATTTTTCTAAAGCTGGTCATCTTTGTAGCGGCGCTGGTTGGTTTCGGCACCTTGATCGTACCGAAGATGATACAACTTGTAGATAGATTCCATTCAAAGGAAGCGATGGTTATTACCTGCCTTGGTTTATGCTTCGGCGCCGCGCTCATCAGCCGGGAAATCGGAATTTCGGGTGTAGCGGGGGCCTTCTTGATGGGCTCCCTGCTGGGACATACGGATAAATCGAAGGAGATATCCGAGACAATCTCCCCTATCCGCTATATGTTCGGCGCACTCTATTTCGTCGCTATTGGCATGCTAATCGATGCCTCCCATCCGGAAGACTATATCATTCCGACTATTGCCATCACCCTGTTCTTTATCGCTGGTAAAGTTGTGGGCAATACCTTGCTTTCGTTTCTTTCCGGATATCAACCAAAAACAGCATTTGAAGTGGGAACGGGCATGCCACAGATGGGGGAGTTTTCACTGGCAATTGCAAAGGTCGGCAAGCAATATCAGGTTGTCGAAGCACCCGTATACCCTGCCATCGCCTTTTCTTCGGCGGTTACGTCGTTGATATCCCCTCAACTTCTTCGATTGTCGGAACCAGCAGCAGCGTTTATTGCATCCCATACACCCGGGATGTTGAAGGGATACGTTTTGCGCTTTTCCGAATGGCTCCAGACGCTTCGGTCCAGCGTAAGCAGCGAAAGCCATGCGGCAGCGAGTGCCAGACGATCGATACGGCTTATTATCATTAATGGCTTGATCGTCATGGCCATCGTTGGTGCCGGTGCCTTCCTGCTCCCACTTGTGGAGGATCACAACTGGTTCGAAGGGCCACGTGCCGATGTTATCGGGCTGATTGTTAGTTTGATCATGCTCGTTTTCTGCATTTTCCCCTTCATCGCCATCTGGCGAGCCATTCGCAACCTTGATAATGCCGTTGTTGAACTACTGGCAGACAAGCACAAACCGGTAAAAGGATCGAGGCAGGATACGGTTCGCATCGTATTACGGGATAGCATCCTGATCGTTCTAATCGTATTCGCTATCATCTGGGCACTTCCGCTGATTTCGGAACTCCTGGCACTCGGTTCGCTGGCACTTGTAGTGCCCGCCCTCTTGCTGGCTCTAGGCCTCGCCTTTATACTTAAATCCGTACGCCAAATTCATGGCCGGTTCGAGCGGTCTTTTTCCCAAACGTTACTGGGTGAGGAAGATGCCTCTGACTCACACCAGGGAAGTGGCACAATTGCAAATGAGAAGGCCTGCAAACGCTTATTTCGTAAATCAAAACCAGGCAAGCCGGATCGAGAAAAGAAACTGGAGGAACCATGAAAACAATCGGAATCATGACCAGCGGGGGCGATGCGCCTGGAATGAACGCCTGCATTAGG
Organism: uncultured Dehalococcoidia bacterium; assembly: GCA_964506405.1. GTDB lineage: Bacteria > Chloroflexota > Dehalococcoidia > SZUA-161 > SpSt-899 > JBGLNL01. The sequence continues at coordinate 2,061 of CAZDMY010000147.1, forward strand.
GCAGCAGTACGAACCGCCCTGGCCAACGATCTTATTATCTACGGAATCAAACGAGGCTACGACGGTATGATACGCGGCGAATTCGAACAACTGGACAGGAAGCTGGTAGCCAATATCATCCATCAGGGCGGCACTATCCTGGGCACTGCCCGGTCTGCGGAGTTCATGACACCTGACGGCCGAGCCAGAGCGATCGCTAACCTGGGCCGGGCTGGCATCGAAGGATTGATCCTCATCGGTGGTGATGGGACTTTCAGGGGTGGGACCGCACTCTCCGATGAATGTGGTATCAGGATTATCGGCGTGCCCGGCACCATCGACAACGATGTATACGGCACGGATTACACCATCGGGTTCGACAGCGCAGTGTGTTGCGCAGTTCAGGCCATCGACCGCATCCGTGATACCGCTCTTTCTCACGATCGGGTTTTCTTCATTGAAGTGATGGGACGTCACAGCGGCTTCATTGCCATGCAAAGCGGCCTGGCCGGGGGGGCTGAGGAATTGATGATCCCGGAGTATCCTTTGAGCATCGATGAACTTTGTAATCGGCTAAACAAGAGTTTTGCCGGCGGTAAGAAAAACGCTATTATTGTTATAGCTGAAACCGGTCAGCCGGGAGATAGTTTTCGCATTGCCGGGGAAGTCCGAGAAAAAACGGGAATGGATAACCGGGTGTGCATATTGGGGCACCTGCAGCGCGGAGGTTCCCCTACACCACGGGATCGTATACTGGCCAGCCGGCTGGGAGCTGCCGCGGTGAATGCTCTACTTGAGGGGAAAACCGCTTATATGGTGGGTGAGATCAATCACGAGATCTCTTATACGCCAATTGCGGATACATGGAATAAGGAAAAGCACCTGCGAAGGGAGCTTGAGGAATTATCGGAACTACTATCGTGGTGAGTTAACATGAAGCATTTGAATCCGTTTGAAAGGCGCACTAAGATCGTTTGCACTATAGGCCCGGCCACCGGCACTTCCGCCATGATAGAAAAGCTCATTCGTGCCGGGATGAACGTGGCACGTCTGAACCTGTCCCACGGCAAACAGAAAGACCACGCACGGTATGTTCAAGCTGTTCGTAAACTTAATAAGAAGCTGAACACAAATACAGCTATTCTAATGGACCTTCCCGGCCCTAAGTTTCGGATCGGCAAACTTCCGGAAGGTCGAACAGTACTGAAGCGACGTACTTCGGTGATACTCACCAGCGAACCGGTAAGCGGCGATTCCTCAAAAATACCGGTGACTCTACCGAACCTGGCCGATTACGTAAAACGGGGCCGTACTATCCTTCTCGATGACGGCGCGATGCAGCTCAAGGTCCAGTCGATTGATGGAGAAGATGTCAAATGCCGCGTTATTACCGGCGGCGTGCTCACCAACGGCCGAGGGGTTGTGGTTCCCGGTATGCGGACTCAGGAACCCTTCCTGACGGATGCGCTTCGCTCTCACATTCAATTTGCTCTTAAGCACCAACCCGATTATGTCGCGCTCTCCTTTGTCAGCAGCACAGACGATATCGAATCAGTAAGAGCGGTGCTGGCGGAGAACAAGTCGACGATACCGCTTATCGCTAAAATCGAGCGTGGGGAGGCGGTAAAGAAATTCGACCGGATTCTGGAAGTTGCCGATGCTATTATGGTAGCGCGAGGTGACCTGGGTGTAGATATTCCTCTGGAGATGGTGCCGCTGGTCCAAAAGGACATCATTCGTAAATGTAATCGAGCAGGAAAACCAGTGATCACAGCCACGCAGATGCTTGAATCGATGATCAATTCGGCGCGCCCCACGCGTGCTGAAACCACCGATGTGGCCAACGCTATTTTCGACGGCACCGATGCCACTATGCTCTCCGGCGAGACATCTATAGGGAAATATCCGGTTCAATGTGTTTCCATGATGGCCAGAATCGCCACACAGGCTGAGAAAAAGCTACCCTACAGGCAGATGCTTTTTGAACGCAGTGACTGGCTGGGGCAAACAACCGACGAGATGATCAGCTACAATGCCTGCCACACGGCATACCAGTTAAGGGCAAGGGCAATCGTCGCCTTTACCGAATCCGGCAGTACAGCACGCCGCGTCTCCCGCTACCGCCCTGAAATCCCGGTACTGGCCATGACACCCTATGCAGACATCATCGGGCAATTGAATTTGCTTTTCGGGGTTTTTCCGGTTCGGACCGAGGCTATACAATCCATCGACGGGGTATTCTCCTCTGCAGCCGCTCTATGTAAGAAACTCAAGCTGGCGAGTTCCGGCGACCTGATCGTCGTCACCGCCGGCGTACCCATCGGCACGGTCGGCTCGACCAACCTGTTAAAAGTTCAGAGGATTGACTGAACTACAGTTTTGCCCCGCAACGCTTACAGTGGACTGCGTCCTGATCGTGCCCTTCCGCACCACACTCTGCGCATGAGCGGGTGGAAGCGCCTTTTCTTCTGGCAGCACGCGTCATTTCTACCGTGACGATGCCCGTCGGAACAGCGATGATACCATATCCCATTATCATGACCATCGATGCGATCAGTTGTCCCAAAGGTGTTTGCGGCGAGAGGTCTCCATACCCAACGGTAGTCAAAGTCACAATAGCCCAATAGATACTCGTTGGTATATTGGTAAAACCGTTCTCCTCACCTTCGATTACATAAACTATCGATCCCATAATAACGACGATACTCAAGACAGCGGTAAGAAATACGACGATCTTCCGTCGGCTGGCCTTTAATGCATCGGTAAGGATCGTCGCTTCACTCAAATATTCACTAAGCTTGAAAACCCTGAAGACGCGCAGCAGACGCAGCATTCGAATCGTCAACAACGACTGGCTGCCGGGAATAAGGACGCTCAAATACGTAGGGATGATGGCCAGCAAATCCACGATCCCATAGAAACTGCCGGCGTAGCGTGCCGGTCGCTTTACACTTATCAAGCGCAGCGTATACTCGATGGTAAAAAGGATGGTAAAAAACCATTCGACCGCATGGAGTACGTCCCCGTATTCATCGCCTATACTCTCCACACTCTCCAGGACAACGGCGGTGACGCTGGCTAGGATGCAGAATATGAGTACTACGTCGAAGGTTTTTCCTGCCGGTGTTTCGGCTTCAAAGATAACTTCGTGCAGCTTATCTCGCCAGCCTCTTTCGGGTCGCTGGGTCTTTTGTGGCTTCATAGTAATCGATCTCTATTTTTTGTTACTCTTCGATTTTCGGAACATCGGGTTCGATGGCGATATCAGGGAACGTCAGATCCTGAATGGCACCCTGTAAAAAATCGCTGAATATGGCCGTATCAAGATTTCCACTGCCCGTAATGACAAACAGGATATTCTTTCTTTCACCACTCCGTTTACAGGCCAGCGCTTCTTCCATCACCGCTTTAATCGCATAGGCGGATTCGGGGGAAGGAATAACTCCTTCAGCGCGAGCAAATTCCACGGCTGCACCGAACGCTTCGGTTTGCGTGTGCGTGACCGCCTCGATATCCCCTTGTTCATAGAGTGCACTGATGATCGGCGAAACGCCATGATAGCGGATCCCGCCGGCCCGAATACCAGGCGGATTAAAGTTGCGGCCCAGCGTGTACATCTTGAGCAGTGACGAAGCACCGGCTGCGTCGGTATAGTCATATTGATATACGCCCTTTGAAAGACTTGGGGCGGATGCAGTCTCCACGGCCACATAACGAGTCCCCTTTTTGCTGTCCCGATAGAAAGGAAGCGCCAGGCCCCCAAAAGCACTCCCACCTCCGATGGTGCCCATGATGATATCCGGGTACGCTTTTACCTGTTTCATCTGTAACCGAGCTTCAAGCCCGATGACGGTCTGATGCAACACGCAATGATTGGCGACCGTGCCCCAGCAAAACTTGGTCATTTCATCACCGAGAGCTTCGTAAAACGCCTCGCTTAACGCCAGGCTCAGATTTCCGGGATGTTTTGGATCTTCTTTAAGTGCTTCCCGTCCAACATCGTGTTCCTCGCTGGGGCTGGGTACCACTTCTGCGCCCAGCATTTCTATTAGATGGCGGCCTTGGACTTTTTCATCATACGCCGAGCGAACCATATATACTTTGCACTGTAAACCGAAGTAATTACAAGCCACGGCCAGGGATATCCCCATTTCGCCGGTGGAAGTCGCCGTTACCAGTGTGCCGATGCCTTCCTTGAAAGCAAAATAGGCCTGCGGAATGGCGGTGTTTGCTTCGTAATTGCCAGTTGTGCCTGCCCCTTCATATTTATAGAAAATCCGAGCCGGCGTCTCCAGATGCTCCTCCCACCTTTTTGCTCGAAAAAGCGGTGTCGGCCGATACTCCGCATAGAGTTCCCGAACCGGTTTCGGGATATCGATCTCCGGGTCTCGATCGTTTAGCTCCTGAGCCACGATCTCCTGCGAAGCGAACAGGACAAGATCGGCCGCTCTTGCCG
>CAZDMY010000148.1:0-6495 GCA_964506405.1 uncultured Dehalococcoidia bacterium
GTTTAGTTTTATGGGCGATTACTATGTGATCGTCCTCCCGCTAATCGGGGGGCTGATCTTCGGCCCTGTCGTCTATTTCATGGCTCGCGAAGCAAAGGGCGAAGGTCCTCCGGAAATCATGGAGGCGGTATCCACCAGAGGGGGACGGATTCGCGCCCGGGTCGCTTTCGTAAAGGTAATCGCTTCCTCAATTTGCATTGGAAGCGGGGGCTCGGTGGGCCGTGAAGGCCCTATCGTACAAATCGGGGGTTCTCTCGGCTCAACTATCGGACAGTTGTTCCACGTCCCGGATAAATGGCTTCAAACCCTGGTGCTCTGCGGGGTAGCAGGGGGTGTGGCCGCAACCTTCAACGCGCCCATAGCAGGGGCATTTTTTGCGCTTGAAGTCATCCAGCGACGAATCGTAGCCCTGAACGTCGGCTTCGTTATCTTGAGTTCCGTTATGGCCAGCTTGATCGCCCGCGTATTTCTGTTCGATGAGGACAAACCCACCTCTTTCATCGTCACGGAATACCACATGGAGAGCGAGCAGGAGATACTGATTTTCATCCTTCTGGGTGTAATCTGTGCTGCCGCTGCCATGTTCTTTATTCGCTTTTTCTATCGGACCGAGGATTTCCTCACTAGCTGGAAAATCCCGGGATATGCTCTGCCGGCTATCGGCGGTTTGATCGTGGGAATTCTCGGTTTCATTTCAATTCGATACGTCTCCTCGGGCGGGCTTACCGCTGACATTTTTGGTGTCGGTTACGGCGCACATTACGGTCCCGGCGGCGAATTTCACGATTCAGGCGTAGTTGATACCATCCTGCTGGGAGAGGTCGGGGCCACCATCGTACTGGCGCTTTTCGGCCTGAAGATCTTAGCAACTTCCATTACGCTTGGCAGCGGCGGAAGCGGTGGCGTCTTCGCGCCTTCTCTTTTTATCGGCGCCGCGCTGGGCAGCGCCTGCGGAAGCCTCTTTACTCATTATTTCCCGGATAGCACCGCCCCACTGGGTGCCTATGCCATGGTCGGTATGGCCGGATTTTTTGCCGTCGCCGTACGCGGTCCTATCACCGCCATCCTGATAATTTTCGAGCTCACCGGTGATTACGGTATCATACTACCCGTTATGACCACAGTCGTGGTTGGCGTGATCATCGCCAGAGTCTTTTCCAAAGAAAGCATCTATACCGAACGATTGAAACGCCGTGGGATCGATCTGAGCGATATAGAAGAACGCGATATTATGCGCACTGTAACGGTAGCACAGGTGATGACGCCGAATTTCCCCACCGTTTCGCCTCAAATGCCGGTCGTCGATGCTCTTAGGCAGATGGAAAAGATGGGGCAACTCGGTTTCCCGGTCGTCAATTCGGAAGGACGTCTTCAGGGAATTGTGACCCTTACTGACGTCCATTCCGCCTCCGAAACGGAAGGGTCCGATATACGCAACCTGACCGTCGAGGATATCTACACTCGTAAGGGGTTAATCGTAGCATACCCCGATCAGACCATCCATCAGGCCTTGCTGAAACTGGGGGCAAAAGACTTTGGTCGGATTCCTGTCGTGGACAGAAACGATCCGAAAAAGCTTCTCGGAGTGCTGCGCCGGCATGATATCATCCACGCCTATATAGCCGGGGCGGGCCAGCCGCCTTCAGAACCGAAGCCGCCAAACGGCTCCGTCGTGTTTTGACACCATCCTTCGCGATAAGTTATCATTGTTTGGCGGAAATCCGGATGAAAACGCTCTTCAGTTACATTGACGTCCTCAAACCCCGTGAGACAGCCCTCCTGACCTATATAGGATTGTGCGCAGCGATAATCGCTGCCGAAGGATATCCCCAAACCTGGCCTTTCGTTGGTGTATTTGCGGCCGTGCTTCTGGGAAGCGGTGGATGTAACGGGCTGACCAATTATCTGGATCGTAACGTCGACGTCCTCATGCTTCGAACCTGTGGCCGTTCCCTTCCCTCTCAACGTATCCACCCGCCCGAAAAGATGCTGCCACTTGCCGCTGCCCTGGTCATTGCGGCGCTTGTGCTTGCATACATCCTTCATCCCCTTTGTTTCGCTTTCGGGCTGGCCGGTACAGTAGCCTCGGTAGTCTACCGCAAGCGAGCAATGTGTGTCTTTCAAGGAACCATCGCCGGTTGTGCCCCGGTACTTATCGGATACCTGGCCATCACGCCGGATATCAACTGGACTATTCTGTTCTTGTGTATGTTGATTGCCGCATGGATACCACTTCATGTCTGGAGCGTGATGATCGCCCGGCGCAGCGAATATGTCAATGCCGGTATTGCATATTTCCCGCTCACACTCAGCGAGACCAGTGCTATCAAGCTGCTTTCTTTGCTATCGATTATACTTTATGCAGCTTCAATTGCGCTTTGGCACGTGGCCGATTTTGGTTGGTTCTTTTTCGCAGTAGCCAACATCACCGGCGCTATCATGGTAATAGCCAGTGTCAGGCTGGTGCGCAACAAGGATGCCGCCGGTTCCTGGCGTCTCTATAAGATTTCGTCTTTCCCGTACCTGGGAGTCATCTTTCTGGCAATGTGCCTTAACTTCTGGCTCTGATGGCGTGATCATGCAATTATTCAGCATTGAACACACCTGCCCCCATACCGCCGCACGCACTGGTGTTATCAGCACGCCTCATGGCGACATCCCCACACCCGTCTTCATGCCTCTGGCAACCCGGGGAACGGTGAAATCACTCGATCCTGATGATATCAATAAACTGGGCGCCAGCATCCTCCTGGGGAACACCTATCACTTGTACCTGAGGCCGGGAACCGACTTGATCAGTAAATTCGGTGGATTGCATAGTTTCATGTCATGGGAAGGCCCCCTGTTGACGGATAGCGGAGGTTTCCAGGTCTTCAGTCTGGGCCACCTGCGCCACATAAATGACGACGGCGTGTTGTTCCGTTCACATATCGATGGCAGCGAACACTTCTTCACACCTGAACTTTCCATTGAAATCCAGCAAACCCTGGGGGGGGATATCATTATGGCGTTTGATGAATGCCCTCCTTACGATGCAGATTTGGCAACCATACAAAGTGCCCTGAACCGCACCCACCAGTGGGCAATACGCTGTATGGAAAGCCATCACCGAACCGATCAGGCGCTGTTCGGCATCGTTCAGGGAGGTACCTCCCTTGAAATGCGCAGGGAATCGGTAGAAAGTCTGATCTCTCTGGATCTGCCCGGGTACGCCATCGGTGGACTGAGCGTTGGCGAGCCAAAGGACGAGATGTATCCGGTGGCTAAGCAAACCGCTGCATGGCTGCCTGAAGAAAAACCCCGGTATTTAATGGGCGTAGGGTCACCTGAGGACCTGGTTGAATGCGTTTCCTACGGTATCGATATGTTCGATTGCGCTCTACCCACTCGGATCGCCCGTAACGGAGCCCTTTTCACGAGCAGGGGCCGGGTGAACATTCGCAATGCGCGCTTCAAGGAGCAGATGGAACCGATAGCCCGGGATTGCGGTTGTTACACCTGCCGTAGTTTTTCGGCAGCCTATTTACACCACCTTTTCAAGTGCGAGGAGTTACTGGGGTACCGTCTGGCCACAATTCACAATCTGCATTTTATCATCCGGCTGATGGACCAGATACGCGAGGCTATCAGTAACGGGACATTCGACCGGTTGAAGCGGTCCTTTTTGGAGAGCTTTCAGCCGGTGAACGAAGAGGTCCGCATTGCCCAGAAAGCTAAATGGGTTAAGGCCCAACGTCTTCGAAAAGGATAGTCGCCCGGAACTGCACTAACACTTGACCGTAATGGGCATTCCCCCTACAATAATTATCGTTTATGTGAGGAGCAAAATGGACGATTGGACATGGAGCGAAGCCGGGGAACAGGCCCTTTACGGTGTCTTCAGTGTTTTTATTATCCTTATACTGCTGACCGTACTAACCTGGCTTACCGGTAAGATCATAGCCAGGTTTGAAAAGCCCAATAGCTCTTCAGGTTCCGGCTCGAAACACTAATCGTCAGAGGTTAGATTGGATTTCCCATACGAAACCGGATTTCATGCCCTGACCTGGGGCAACGCAGTACTGATCCTCATAGGGCTGGCATTTATATATCTGGCGATCGCCAAGAAATGGGAGCCATATGAGCTTCTGCCGATTGGTGCAGGGATTATCCTGGCCAACCTCCCCCTGACCGGTTTGCTCAACTCACCAACCGAAGCTACCGACCCCGGCCAGGCCGGGTTACTGGGAGTCCTCAGGCATTATGGGATATTCTATTTCACCATTTTGCCTCAGTTGATCTTCCTCGGACTGGGGTCCATGACCGATTTCAGCCCTTTGCTGGCCAACCCTAAGGGCTTCCTGCTGGGGGCAGCCGCACAGATCGGCATCTTTTTTGCCTTCGGCGGCGCTCTGCTACTCGGTTACTGGGGAGTAACCGACTTCGGGTTGAAAGAAGCCAGTGCCATCGCCATTATCGGCGGGGCGGACGGGCCGACTACAATCTACGCCACCGCTATTTTAGCACCGGAACTGCTGGGGATTACCGCCGCAACCGCTTATTCATATATGGCAATGGTGTCGCTCATCCAGCCACCGATTATCCGCGCCCTCACCACTGAAAAGGAACGAAAGATCCAAATGGAACCCCAGTTAAGAGAGGTTTCCAGGCTTGAACAGATCGTTTTCCCGCTTCTGCTTCTGGTAGTCGTCTGCCTGCTGGTTCCCCGGGCAGCCAATCTCGTGGGACTTTTCGCGGTCGGAAATCTGATACGGGTCAGCGGTGTGGTAGAACGGCTTTCACAAACCGCCCAGACCACCTTTACCGATGTGATTACTATCCTGCTGATGCTGGGAATCGGTGCTTCCATGCCCGCCGACCTGGTGATTAAAACAGAAACATTGATCATTTTAGCCCTCGGTTTTCTGGCTTTCTCCTTCAGCACAGCCGGTGGCGTATTGATGGGCAAACTGATGAGCAAGATATCCAAGACCCCGTTCAACCCGATATTGGGGGCAGCCGGTGTTTCCGCCGTTCCGATGGCTGCCAGAGTGGCACATCATGAGGGACAAAAGGCCAATCCCAGGAACTTCCTTCTGCTTCATGCTATGGGTCCGAATGTGGCCGGCGTCGTCGGCTCCGCGGTGGTCGCCGGCGTTTTCCTCGGTATGCTGGATTAAAAAAACACCCCGGTTTCAGCCGGGGTGTTTTCGTGTCATCCCTGGTCCAATTCTTTAAATCTTTGCACCACATTTGCCGCAATATTCGAAATCGCTGGGCAGGTGAACTGCACCGCATCCGGCACATTTTTTAAGCGGTGGGCCGAACTCATACTCGGAAGGAATACCGGCCGCATCGCGCTCCCTGAATCGCATCCATTCGGCCTTCCGTTGATCTACGAACGCCTGGGTACCTTCCATCATCTCCGCGGTGTTAGCCACATGGATGGCCCAGAAATCGCGCCCCTGCAACAGGGTCGTCGAAGAGATATCATGCCAGAAATTGAGTTGTGTCTTGGTAAACCGGATCGCCCAGGGGAATTTGTTGATCAGCGTCTTGCAGAGCTTATCGACTTCTCCATCCAGTTGATCGAAGGGGACGACCTTGTTGACAATCCCCCAGTCGAGCGCGGTCTGGGCGTCGATGCGATCGTCGGTCATCAGCATCCAGCGAGCGCGCTTATCGCCCATTATCATGGTCGCGAACTGGGTCGTGCCGATCGCCACCGCACCAACGAACGCCTCACCAGCAGTGAATTTCGTATTATCCGCAGCGATCGCCAGATCGCAGAAGACCAGCAGCTCGAAGCCGCCACCGATGATCTGACCAAAGCAGCGGGCGATTACAGGTTTGCCGCACGTTCGGATCGCAGCACCCATGCGGGCGAAATCGCCGGTTAAGGCCAGCCCGCCCATTGGATCGGTGCAAATGCTTTCGTTGATCGCCTTTACATCCGCCCCGGCCGCGAAAGCTTTATCGCCTGCACCGGTCAGTACGACGACAGCCACGCGCCGGTCGTAACCGATCTTATCGAACGCATCGGTCATTTCCTTAAAGACCTCGATCGTTAACGCGTTGTATGCCTTGGGCCGGTTGATGGTCACCGTGGCAACCATATCCTTGATATCGACCAGGATTGAGTTATAGGGCCCGTATTCGATAGTCATGAAAGAACCTCCAGTTTTGAAATTCATAAAAAATCGGGGAGAGAGGATTCGAACCTCCGGCCTCCTGCACCCCATGCAGGCGCGCTAAACCAGGCTGCGCCACTCCCCGAAAAACCAACTAATGTTACCACAGCGGAAGCGGAAAAATCAAAGGTGGTTAAAAGTTATGTCAAGTGCTTGCACTTGCTAACCCGTCATCTATTGAATCAAATGGGAAAGCCGCTCTCCCGCTTGTCATCATGTCAATGACGCGTAATTGCAGCAGACAACATTCATACGTCGACCAGCTCAGTATGGGTAGTGTCAAGATTTCTGTGTGAAATTCTCCACGAACAGATTTTGGAAGAAA
>CAZDMY010000149.1:0-6471 GCA_964506405.1 uncultured Dehalococcoidia bacterium
GGTCCGCCGGGCTAGGGCAGGGCTGAAAGACCCTCGCAGGCCAATTGGAGTATTCACCTTCCTGGGCCCCACGGGGGTTGGAAAAACCGAACTGGTTAGAACTCTGGCGGAATTCATGTTCGGCAGTGAGGATGCTCTGATCCGGCTGGATATGTCGGAATATATGGAAAAACATGCCGTTTCCCGTCTTATGGGGGCACCACCGGGTTATATCGGATTTGAAGAAGGCGGCCAGTTGACTGAGGCGGTCCGAACCAAATCCTATTCATGCATACTTCTGGATGAAATTGAAAAAGCCCATGAGGATGTATTCAATATTTTGCTTCAGATATTCGATGATGGTCACCTGACAGATGCGAAAGGGAAGCGGGTGGATTTCCGTAACACGATAATTATTATGACCAGCAATATCGGTGCCGAGACAATCAGGAAAGAAGGGACGATCGGTTTTGTCAGCCGCACCGATGAAGCGCAGGTTCAGAAGCTTTCTCATGAGAAGATGAGGGATAAGCTGCTGGAGGAAATGAAGAAGAGCTTCCGGCCTGAGTTCATCAATCGACTCGATGGTGCGGTTGTGTTCCATGCTTTAACGAGAGAGCACATCGTACAGATTGTTGACCTGATGCTGGCTCAAGTTCAGAAACAGTTGAAGGAACAGGGAATCGGGCTCGAGGCCAGCCGGGAAGCCAGAGAATTGCTGGCTGAGAAGGGTTATGATCCTCAATTTGGTGCACGTCCATTGCGTCGTACAATTCAGACTATGATCGAAGACCCGCTGGCGGAAAAGATACTGCAAGGCGAGTTCGGAGTAGGTGATACTATATATCTTGAGCGGGAAGAGGACCAAATCGTATTCCAGTCGGCCCCTGTGGCAGTGTCGACCACCTAAATACAGGGGGCTTGTTTTACTGATAAAAAGGGAAGCCAAAACGGCTTCCCTTTTTAATACTGAGCAGCGTATAATTTGAAGAGTATATGGCAAAACTGCGCGTTATCTATGTTTGCTCAAATTGTGGAGCAGAAAGCCCCAAATGGATCGGTCATTGTCCCCAATGCCAGGAATGGAACACCTATAGCGAGAAAACTGCCAGCACATCTGTTTCCACACCACTGATTTCGAATCCCGCTCAAGAACTGGGTAATATCTCCCTGGACAGTATCCCAAGGGTGCAAGTGCGCTTTTCAGAGATCAACCGGGTCCTGGGCGGCGGAATCGTTCCAGGTTCCCTGGTATTGATAGGTGGTGATCCTGGTATAGGCAAATCAACGCTTCTGCTGCAACTGGCAGCTTCAGTTGCTCAAAGTGCCGGCAAAGTACTTTATGTGTCAGGAGAGGAATCCCTTTCACAGCTAAAGCTCAGGGCTGAACGGCTGGGAGTCGACGGAAGAGGCCTTTATACGCTATCCGAAATCAGACTCGAGACTATCCTCCATGAAGCTACTGGCCTTGATCCTGAACTGGTGATTGTCGATTCTATCCAGACCACTTGTGTGGAAGGCGCCGGAGCCGCCGGGAGCATCAGCCAGGTGAGGGAATGTACCATGCAGTTGATGCACTGGAGCAAATCCACCGGCACACCCGTCTTCCTTGCCGGACATGTGACCAAGGAGGGCGCTATTGCCGGTCCGCACGTAATGGAGCATATGGTCGATGTGGTCCTGTATCTGGAGGGCGAGAGATTCAGCGCCAACCGGATCTTACGCAGCGTCAAAAACCGTTTCGGCTCAACCAATGAGATCGGTTTGTTTGAAATGAGAGACCGGGGACTGTTTGAGATAACCGACATCTCCAAGGCACTGCTGTCTCACCGCAGCAAGGGAAGCATCGGATCCATCATTGTTCCCACTTTGGAGGGGACCAGGCCGCTGCTGGTGGAGATCCAGGCCCTGACCAATCCGACCAGTTACGGCATGCCTCGCCGTACTGCTAATGGCGTGGATTTCAATCGGCTGGTTCTTCTGGCCGCGGTCCTCTCACGGCGTGGAGGGATCCCACTGGCAAATCAGGATATAATCGTCAATGTAACGGGGGGAATCAGGATCAACGAACCAGCTATTGACGTAGGAATCGCCCTGGCTATCGCCTCCAGCTTTCGAAATACCCGAATCGACCCCGGACTGGTGGCTGTGGGGGAAATCGGATTAAGCGGAGAATTGAGACCCGTTTCCCAATTGGATCGGCGCATTGGTGAAGCTGCCAATCTAAGATTCGAGACATGTATATTACCATCCCCACTTCCGTCCGGAGTGTCCAGTCCGGACGGAATCGAATTGAGGCCGGTGAAAACCCTCTCGGAAGCAATTAATACTGTCCTATTAACACCATAGTATCCGTCCGGATAACAGAAGTGGACCCGCTCACGTTCAACTACGAAGGGTTTATGTTGACATGAAAGAGCGATTGATTTAGAATCCGAATACAGGGACTTGGAGGCTCTTATTACATGATTGAGATGAGCATCGACAGCATACGTGTCAGCATGATGAATTATCAGCGTGTGGTGATCTTGAAGGAAAAGGATGCTGAGCGCTTTCTGCCAATCTGGATCGGCCCTGCCGAAGCAGATGCGATTGCCATTAAATTACAGGGAGTTACCCCTCCCCGTCCGTTGACACATGACCTTCTTTATACGAGTATTAGTACCCTGGGGGCAATGGTCCATTCTATAGTAGTGAATGACCTGCAGAATGATACCTTCTATGCCAGGTTGATCCTCAACATCAATGGGGAACAGATGGAGCTGGATTCCCGTCCGAGTGACGCTATGGCCATTGCCATTCGAGCTGAGGCCCCAATCTATGTGGAGGAATCCGTTTTGGATCGCGCCGGGATTCTGCTGGATAGCGAAACCGGTAAGCCAATCCCTCAAAGTGGCCGTGAATCCGGAGAGCCTACGGAAGAGGAACTGCGAAGCCTTTCCGCTTTTCGGGAATTTGTTGATAACCAGCTCGATCTGGAAGGGTTGGACGACAGCGCTGGATAACCGCAGAGAATTTGTAAATTTGTTAAAAAGGCCTTGCTTACATTCCATGCAAGGCTTTTTTTAGGCATTTATGCCTAGGGGCAGTAGAGGCATTCTAGGTCTTTTAAGCGGTCAATCGATACGCCTGCCTGCCGATGCTGCTTAATTAATTTCGATGATACGATGATGAAGGTGGTTGCTGGTGAAGAGTGAGGCGTGGATAAGTGCCGCGCGTTTTATCGGAATAGGCTGGGTTATCGGAGGGTGTATAGCGGGAGGGTTTTTCGGAGGGATGTGGGTCGGGCGCGAACTGGGGATGAGTGAGGTTTTCTTCGGTTTGCTGGGTATTGGAGTTGGGGTGCTGGTAGCCGTCTATACCATTTATACCAGCTACACACTGGTGAGGAAGTGGCAGGGCAACGATAATGATGAGGAGAAATAGACCGTGCCTAAAATAGGGTGCCTGGGAATTGCCATACTAGCTATCGTTTTGCTGGTGGTGGGTGGAATCTTCCTCGGAGTCCCCAAGCCAGGCGTTCACTTAGTCCCCGGAAACATTTTCACTGCCGACGCACCGGAACATTACTGGGATGGCGAGTTTGAACTGGAACTACATCCACATGCCAAAGATATCGAAACCGGGGAGCATTATCATTTCCACGCTACAGCTGACGCCGAGGATTTGGAGGACTACGAACATCCCCATTACCGCTGGCTGTTCTGGACAGATGCCGACGAAGAGACGATTGTAGAAAAATTCGGCCACGAAGTCGAACATGCTTTTGAAACCGATGGGGATTACACTGTCCAGGTATTCGCCTATGAAAGCGAACATGCTTATGAAGCAGGAGAGGATGCGATCGCCAGGGCGATGTCCAATATGCCTGCTGAATCGGCCTTCCCCATCACGAATACCATGATCACTTCATGGGTTACCGTGATTTTTCTTGTAGCGGTCGTCTACTTCGGTATGCGAAAACGGCAACTCATACCGACGGGTTTGCAGAATTTCATCGAAGTGGTTGTGGAGTGGTTCCTCAACTTCGTGGAGAATGCTGCCGGCAGGGAGAACGGCAGGCGCTTCTTCCCAATTTGCGCCACGATCTTTTTCTTTGTGATCACCAATGCCTATCTTGCCCTGGTACCGATCTTCAACGTCATCGGCTGGGGACACACGGTGGAATACGATACGGCGTTTTTTGGTTCTCAGGAAGGATTTGTGGTGACCACAACGCTATTCCGATCGGCCAATACGGATGTTAACCTGCCACTGGCGCTGGCCGTCATCTCGTTCATTGCAGTTGAATTCTGGGGGTTCAGCGCTTTAGGGTTCCGTCATTACCTCAGCAAGTTCATTAAGATCGGTGCTCTCATACACGGCATCAAAGGACTACTAAAAGGTCGGGTCATGGATATGCTGATCGCCGTTATCGAGGCCTTTGTCGGGTTTATCGAATTGATCCTGGAGTTCATGCGGATGGTCAGTTTTACCTTCCGACTATTCGGCAACATGACCGCCGGCGAAGTGCTGTTAATGATGATGGCATTCCTGGTTCCATTGCTGCTTGCCATACCGTTCTACGGACTTGAATTACTGGTCGGGTTTATACAGGGTCTGGTATTTGCCGGGTTGACCCTTGGTTTTGCGATGATCGCCGTTGCTCCGCACGAAGAGGAGCACGAATAAATACAGGTTCAAACTCAAGAGGAGGAAGCATACATGGAAGAAGAAGCCGCCAAAGTAATAGGTGCAGGAATCGCAATGATCGGAGCGATCGGTCCTGGAATCGGAATTGGTATTCTGGGTGCAGGTGCGATGCAGGCGCTGGGGCGCAATCCTGAAGCCAGAGGACCCATCATGACCAACATGCTGATCGCTATTGGTCTGTGTGAAGCGGTTGCGATCTATTGTTTGATCATCGGCATTATCCTTGCCATGCTGTAGGATTGGGCGCGGGAAGTGTCGATTCCGTTTTGGAAGAAGTGCTTCCCTCACTGATCCTATACTTGCGGGGCAGTATAAATGATAGATTTGCCTAATCGCACGATAGGGGTGTAATCATGGGAGAAATGGTTGATAGCCTGGGCATAAGCTGGCAGGGACTGGTAGTTCAGTTGGTGAACTTTGGTATTTTGCTTGCGTTGCTCGGTGCGTTCGCTTATAAGCCGATCATGCGGATGCTGGATGAGCGAACCGAGCGGATTAGAGAAGGGCTGGAAAAATCCGAAGAGGCTGAGAAGCGAGCAGCGGATATTGACTTGGAAGCGAAGAAGGCCCTTGAAGAAGCGCGTAAAGAAGGGCAGGCTATGATGGCGCAGGCAAAAGAGACGGCTGATAAACGCCGCGAAGAGGATATTGCCCAGGCTAAGAAGGACGCAGAAGCGTTACTTGAGCGGGCCAGGGGTGAGATACTGCTTGAGAAGGACCGCGCGATCAGTGAGCTTCGCAAGGAATTTGCGGACATTACCATAGCCGCTGCCGGTAAGATCATCAACGAAGAACTGGACACTGATAAGCATCGCAAGGTAATCGACGAAGTGCTTCAGACAAGCAGCTTCAAAGAATAAGAGAGAAAATGGCCGGGGAAATTGTAGCAAAGAGATACGCACAGGCGGTTTTCGAAATCGCTCTTGAGCGGGACCAACTGGATAAGTGGCGTTCGGATTTGGATCTGGTAGCCGGTGTGTTCGCCGTCGGCGATTTGCTGACCGTACTGGAAAATCCCAAAATACGGTTCGAGGAAAAGACCGATGTCGTCACAAAAAACCTCATCGGGGTCGGTGAAACGGCGCTGAACCTGGTTAGATTGCTGATCCAGAAGCGACGGGGGCGAATTCTTCCTCAGATTGCCCGAGAGTACGGTATTCTAATGGACCGCCATCAGGGGATTGAGCATGCTGAAGTCACGGCTGCCGTGAAACTGGATTTCGCCACGGAGTTCAAACTCAAAGAACAACTGGCAAAAATTACTGCTAGTAAAGTGGAATTGTCTACCAAAGTAGACCCCTCTATTATCGGCGGGTTTATTGCCAGAGTAGGCGATAAGGTGATCGACGGTAGTGTTCGAAACCGACTTCAAATACTGAAACAGAACATCGTTCAAGCCAGTTGATATAACCGGATTCAATTAACGAAAGATAAATAGACGACATTATAAGGACAGACGTCGGAGGTAAGGCCAATGGCAACAAGCGCACAGGAAATAGCATCGATTATTAAACAACAGATCGAGCAATTTGGCACAACGGTAAGCGCAGTGGATGTGGGTACCGTCGTAGAGGTAAGTGACGGTATCGCTCGAATTCACGGTCTGGCCGGTGCCAAATCCATGGAATTGCTTGAGTTTCCGGAGAATATTATTGGCCTGGCACTTAACCTCGAGGAAGATAACGTCGGCGCGGCCATCTTCGGCGAATACCAGCGAATCAAGGAAGGAGATGAGGTTCGCTGCACCAACCGCATCGTCGAGGTGCCGGTGGGTGATGGCCTGATCGGTAGAGTGGTCAA
>CAZDMY010000150.1:0-5931 GCA_964506405.1 uncultured Dehalococcoidia bacterium
ACATTAGGAGTGACTCTGGATCATCAGCTCCCTGTGGAGGTTTTCACATTATCTCCTGAATGGAGTTGGTATTCTCCGCCGGCTTCCCAGATCCAGATATACTCAGCGCATACGCCGATCGCCAGCCCGTTACGTGGTTTTGTGGAGATGCATGAATTCTCACACCATGTGATGTACGATCTCTATGGCCGATGGCCCGAGGGCGACAAAATGCCGGGCATGGAGAACCACGCAGGCTATATTAATCCATCGACGGCTGATTCCTTCATCGAGGGCTTTGCCGAGTTCATGCCCATGGTGATAAACGATTACACCGGTGTTGAAAACCCGCATATTTACAGCGATTTCGGCAGTCTTGAGGTAAATTATCGAACTACCAGTAGAAAAGGTGAATTAGAAGAATTCGCCATCGCCGGGGTTCTCTGGGATCTTTATGACAAAGATGATGATCGAGGCGATTCCATCTCAATTGATCTCCCGGATTTGTGGTCTGTGTTGAGTGTCAAACGGAAGGATTTCTATGAATACTACAAGGCGTTTGTCGCCGCCTTCCCCGAAAAGAAGGATGGCATCGATGCGGTCTTCATCGAGCATGGCTTTTTTGCAGATGCAAATAAGGGGAACGGAATCAGAGACTATGTTGAACCTTTCAAGGATGCCAACGGAAACGGAAAATACGACCTGGGTGAAGCCTTCGTTGATTATGGCAGTGCGGGCGGTCTGCCGGCAGCCATGTTCTATGATGAAGGAGAGATCATTGGGAAGGCAACTGATTATGGCAGGGAACCCAGGAGCCTGGAAGCCTATTACCCGGATGCCTATCTGAAAGTGCCTGATACTGAAGCGCTGCTCTATACGGTTTCAGTGGATCTGGCTGATCCGCTTGATGGGCAGGATTACGAATATACTGCTGGTCAGGCTGATGGGCTCATTTACCTGATGCCGCTGCCGGATCATATTGATGCGACTATCACAGTAACACCGGGGCAGGGATTCACCGCAGAGAACATTTATACGATCACCAACAATGAGTATTCCGAGAAACTGTATGCATCGGAAGGACAGGGGTATTTCGATGAGCATGAATTTGAGTTGAGTGGAGAAGGGATTGAGATCCTGGCCGAAGGTGAGGAGTGGGGATTTGATTTCGATGGCGGTTATGATAGTGACGAGGTGATAGAGATCGACTGGGATTCTGATGACTTGCCTGCGCCCGGCAGTGAAGGAGGGGAATCCCCGAGCGGACAGGCCGATGATTCCGACGGATCCTCCGGAAGCTCGACCTGGATCATCATCGTTGTAGTTTTTGTAGTGATCGCATTTGCAACTGGTGGATTCGTCGTGTTTCGCTACCTCAAGAACAAGCCCGGGCAGGTGTCACCTGCCGAACCGGTAAAGAAGGCTTCGAAGAAAACGGCTAAGGGGACTCAATCGAAGTCAGAAGTTAGATTCTGCCGTAAGTGCGGGCAGGAACTGGCTCCTGAAGCAGAGTTCTGCAGGAAATGTGGGGCTAAACAGATGTGAAAGACACCAGGGTTACAGATGCAATACATCAAGATTAAATCCACAGTATTCCCTCGTCCCATCGTCCGCCACTTTATGGTAGAATACTTTCGTTATGCCGGAGAACATTTTGGTTGGCGTTGCCTGGCCCTATGCCAACGGCCCTCTTCACCTAGGGCACCTGGCCGGCGCCTATCTCCCCGCCGACATCTTTGCCCGCTATCACCGTCTTAAAGGGAACCGCGTGCTCATGGTCTCGGGCAGCGATATGCACGGTACGCCGATAACGATCAGCGCGGAAAGAGAAGGGATCAGCCCGGAAGAGGTCGCGACGCGAAATCACAAGGGATTTCTGGATTCCTGGAAGAAAATGGGGATCTCGTTCGACCTTTTTACTTCCACGCACACCGATAACCATACTGAAGTAGTGCACGATATTTTTCTGGCCCTGCTGGAAAAAGGGTATCTCTATAAGAACACAATGCCCTCGGGATACTGCCCGAAATGCTCACGCGCCCTGCCCGATCGCTATATCGAAGGCGAATGCCCGAACTGTCATTCTTTTAACGCTCGCGGGGATCAATGCGATGAGTGCGGCAAAACCCTCAATCCCAACGAGTTACTGAATCTCCGTTGCATCATCTGTGGTACCACTCCTGAAATACGAGAATCGGAGCATTACTTCCTGAAGCTGTCTGCCTTTAGCGATCAGCTTACGAACTGGGTCCAGGAGCAGACCCAGTGGAAATCGAATGTGGCCAATCTCACCATGCGGTATATCAAGGAGGGATTGCAGGATCGGGCCATCACCCGGGATATCGAATGGGGGATACCGGTTCCGGTGGATGGATTTGAGAAAAAGCGCATTTACGTCTGGTTTGAAGCGGTGATCGGGTATCTTTCCGCGAGTAAGGAATGGGCCGGGAGCCAGGGAGATTCCGATGTTTGGCGCTCATTCTGGGAGGGAGATGCTCACTCCTACTACTTCATTGGAAAAGATAACATTCCGTTCCACACACTGATCTGGCCCGCCATGCTGCTCGGATACGGAAATTTGAACCTCCCTTACCGGGTCCCGGCTAACGAATACCTGACGCTTGAAGGCCGGCAGCTTTCCACCAGCCGCAACTGGGCGGTCTGGCTGCCCGATTACCTGGAGCGGTACGATCCCGATCCGTTGCGCTATATCCTCTCGGTTAACATGCCGGAGACTGGCGACACCGATTTCTCCTGGCGGGAATTCGTGCGGCGCAACAATGGGGAACTGGTAGCTACCTACGGCAACCTGGTCAACCGGGTGATCAGTATGACATACAAAAATTACGATGGGCAGATACCTGAAACCGGCGAACTGGATGCTGTGGACAAGACTCTGCTGAATTCGGCCCGCGAGGCTTTAACCAGTGTGGGGACTTCCATTGAAAACTGCCGCTTCAAGGAGGGAATCAAATCTGCGTTTGCGCTGGCCCAGGAAACGAATAAATATCTGGATACGAAAACACCCTGGAAAACGATCAAGGAAGATCGGGGGCAAACGGCCAGAACACTGGGCGTTGCCATCGGGGCTATTTCGTGCTTGAAGACGGTTTTATACCCGTATTTGCCTTTCAGTTCCGAAAAAGTCCATCAGCTTCTGGGCTGTGATGAGAACCTGGCAGACAGTGGATGGGATTTTCGCTTTCCTTTAGCGGGTCAACATCTTTCCAAACCTGAGCCCTTGTTCACTAAACTGGATGAGGAGATCGTCGAACAAGAAGCGGCTAGATTAGGATAACCATGAAACTTGATTCGATCCTGGCACCGGTAGAGGAGGAACTGCCCCTCGTCAGCGCCAATCTGGGAAAGATCGCCGAGACCGATTTCCCGCAGTTTTCGGATGTGATCCGTCAGGCCATCGGCAGCCGGGGAAAAGGGGTACGTCCTGCTCTTACCCTGCTGGCCGGAAAATTCAATGATTTTCGGCTGGAATACTTGATTCCCATGGCCACTGCCGTAGAGCTTCTACATACTGCCAGCCTGATTCACGATGATACTATCGATAAATCGCCGCTGCGGCGCGGCCTGCCCACTATTTACAGTACACTGGGCGACAATGCCGCCATCATGGCCGGCGATTATCTCTTTGCGAAATCTGCAGAGTTGGCTGCTATTCCGGGCAACCTGCGCGTGGTACGCCTCTTTGCGCGAACCCTCATGGCGCTGGCCAAAGGCGAACTGGAGGAGACACTTACGGTGTATAACTGGCACCAGAACCGCAAGGACTACTTCCGGCGTATCGACGGGAAAACCGCCGCGCTTTTTTCCATGGCCACTGAATCCGGTGCGATACTCAGCGGTGCACATGAAAGCCAGATCCAGGCGTTAAAAGACTACGGACGGAGCATCGGGCTTGCCTTTCAGGTAATTGACGATGTGCTGGATTTTACGAGCGATGAGGAAACACTCGGGAAACCCGTGGGCAGCGACCTGCTGCTGGGCGTGATGACCCTTCCTTCGCTCATCTATCTGGAGCAGCACTCGGACGGCAACCTGATTAAGAAGGGATTTGCAGAGAAAAACAAAGGCCCCGAACTGGAAGAGGCCATTACCCAAATACGGGAATCTCCCTTCATTATCAAAGAATCCCTTGCCATAGCTCAAGGGCTCGTGGACGATGCCAGGGAGGCTGTCAGTATCCTGCCGGATAACGATTGCCGCCAGGCCCTGTTTGCCCTGGCTGACTATGTGCTCGAACGCAAGAAGTAAGGCAATGCCGTATGACGAAACCGACCCTGGCAATCATCGTTTTCACAATCCTGAGCAGTGTGCTGATTTCAGGTTGTAACACATCGTCGGATAACACCCCGTATGGTGCGATCCGTTCCATCACCGATCCCCATGAATTCAGTATCACCGAATGGGAATTTGGGGCCCTGCGTCATCAGTTGTGGGAATCCCTGAAGCCTGCCTCTCAAATCGATGCCAGCGATGTCGAAATCGTACGGGCTTACTTCGATCTGGTTGAGCAAGGCAAGCAACCGCAATCTGACCACGAAGAGGAAGTTGAGAGAATACTCGCCCTCCAAATCCGATCGGTCTTACTGGAGGAAGGTATCACCCAGCCTGCTGATGCGTTTGTTCCCATGAAGATGGTTTTCCCGCCGGTCAATTTCAAGTTTCAAGCACCGCCGAACCTGCTGGTGGTATCGCCGCGGGGGGAAATCCGGTTGTTACGCCGAATCACTCTCGAACCCAATCTCACCACTGAAGAAAAGGAATCTATCGAATCAGAAGTTGATTCCCTGGATTACTCGTCGCTGGTGGTGGGACTTGGTGGTGTGGGGTTCACCTACCCTACCATGGTGTACCGCACCAGTGATATCCGCCGGGCGCTCGATATCGCCACCGAAGAGTGGTTCCACCAGTATATGGCGTTTAAACCTTTGGGGTTCCTCTATGTGCTCGATAGCGCCGGCTGGCGCCCGGACTACGAGATCATCACTATGAACGAGACTACTGCCGGGATCGTGAGTAAGGAGATCGCCGGTCTGGTTTACCGGAAATACTATGGCGGTCAAGCAGAGACTGAACCCGCGGAAAAACCGCCCTCCGAATTCAGGACTATTATGAGGGAAATCCGGCTTTCTGTCGATGAGTATCTTGCCGAAGGAAAGGTAGAACAGGCCGAAGCGTATATGGACGAAATGCGGGACATTTTGGCTTCGAAAGGGTATCATATAAGAAAACTGAACCAGGCCTACTTTGCGTTCCATGGCACCTATGCGGACGATCCCGCAACGGCAAGTCCCATCGGTCAGGACCTGCAGAAACTCAGGGCACAGAGCGGTTCGCTCAAGGAATTTGTGGATAAAGTCAGTGCCATGACCGGCTATGATAATCTGAAGACTGTATTGGATGAAGAATAAAATGAAGCGATTGCTGATGTTCGGATGTATTTTTTTGATTTTACTCTCCGCTTGTGGCGGAGGGGATGATACACCGGCAAGTGAACCATATCCGCAGATGAGCCCGGAACAGATCATCGAACGATCTTCACCCCTGCTTGAATTACTGGACGCCTTCCATTTCAAGCTGGATGAGGAAGGTGGCGGTACGCCCATAAATATGGGATTAATTATGATGCTGGCTGAAGGGGACATTGAACCACCCGACCGGGGGAAAATGCGTATGGAGGCCGACTGGTTCGGACAGTTTGTAGAGGTCAAACTGGTCACCGTTGGTACAGTGACCTACATGACCAACCCGATCAACGGGAAATGGGAGTTGCTTACTAACGATTTCACTGCCGTGACCTTATTCGAGCCGGATACCGGCATCAGATCGGTTATGGAGAGTGTCACCGATCTTGTACGGCTGGAATCCGAACGTTTCAGTGGCACACGCTGCTTCCGGCTTCAGGGTAACCTGGATTCTATGGCCCTGGATGCC
>CAZDMY010000150.1:5941-6470 GCA_964506405.1 uncultured Dehalococcoidia bacterium
CCAGACAAAACGAAATTGCAGTTGGCCACGCCGTCGAGGGATTGAATGTAGAGACGGATATCTGGATCGGTGCCAGCGATTTCCTTCTTCGCAAGGTCATATTTGATGGCAGAGTGACCAAGGAAGAGGAAGAGGGCATCGTCCGGACGCTGACCCTTTCCCGGTTCAACGAACCGGTGGAAATCGAGTTGCCCAAATAGTTCTTTATGAAGAAAATCTCCTCCCGACCGATCTCATCCCCGAAACTCATTCTCTTTATTCTATGCCTTGGCATCTTCAGCACCGCTATCGATCAGACTGTCATCTATGGTGCCCTGAAGGACATCATGTTCGATGTTCACTTGAACGTCTTCGATCTGGATGCTGCTTCGTGGATAGTTACCGGATACCTGCTGGGCTACACCGCGGTTTTGCTCGTGGCCGGTCGACTTTCCGATGTGTACGGTCCGCGCCACATCTTCATCCTCGGTAACCTGGTATTCATAGCTGCTTCAGTATTCATCGCGGTCGTGGATGACTTCAGCCTGAT
>CAZDMY010000151.1:0-6438 GCA_964506405.1 uncultured Dehalococcoidia bacterium
TATATACGTCGACCCGGGGAAATATGCCGCTCTGGCAAATATGGATACCAAGAAAAGCCTGGGAAGGGTAATCGGGAAATTGAATGGCCACTTGCGTCAAACGGGATGCAAAATCATGATGATGGGCCCGGGTAGATGGGGCAGCAACAACATTGAGCTTGGTATTAATGTAGGTTATGCCGATATCGATGGGACGGCCGTCCTGGTGGAGGTTGCCCGGGAAGAGGCCGGGCACACGCCGGATGTATCCTACGGGACCCATTTCTTCCAGGATCTAGTCGAATCTGATATCCTGTATCTTCCAGTTTATCCAGATGAGGCGACCTCAGATTTCAATACAGAGTTCTTTTCTCAGGCACCCAACATAATACAAGATTTGATACCGGAATTAGGTGATTTTGATGATACAGTGCAGGTTATCGATGTACCTCTGGCAGCCAACGAAGCCCTGGCGAAGGTTATTGCTGACCCGCAGACTCGCAATGCTGTCTGCTTTCTGGATACAAGCGAAAGGCCAAATTGTCATAAATAAAATTAGGAGGAAAGAAAAATGAATCTACAGAAACCCAATGCAAATGATGCCACCAGAACTGTCAACCGATCGAAAAACGTCGTCCCGATGAGCGGGCTATGCTCAAGATGTGTCGACGGGTGCACCGGAAACTGTGAGGTTTTCAAGGCTACATTTCGTAGCAGGGAGTTAATCTACCCCGAACCATTCGGCGACATTACGGCTGGAGGGGATAAGGACTACCCGGTTGATTACTCTCATCTAAATATTCAGGGTTATGCATTGGGCGCAAAGGGGCTCCCCGATGGTGTAATCGGCAACCCGGATTCTGCAATTTTTCCGTCGGTAAACACGGAGACCGAATATGGATGGGAAGAAAAGGTCAAAATGCACATACCGGTGTTCACCGGCGCGCTGGGCTCGACCGAGATCGCCCGTAAGAACTGGGAACACTTCGCCATAGGCGCTGCACTGAGTGGAATCACACTTGTTTGTGGGGAAAACGTTTGCGGCATTGATCCCCAGTTAGAGCTTGATAAGCACGGTAAGATCACATCCGCCCCTGATATGGATCGGAGAATCGAGACTTACCGCCGCTACCACTCGGGATATGGGGAAATCCTGGTTCAGATGAATGTTGAGGATACAAGACTAGGCGTCGCCGAATACGTCAGGCAAAAGCACGGACTTGATTCAATAGAATTGAAATGGGGACAGGGAGCCAAGTGCATTGGTGGGGAGATTAAAGTCAACAGCCTTGAAAGAGCACTGGAGCTTCAAAAGCGTGGATACATAGTCACTCCCGATCCTTCAAATCCCTTGAGCCAGGCAAGTTTT
This sequence comes from uncultured Dehalococcoidia bacterium, assembly GCA_964506405.1. Lineage (GTDB taxonomy): Bacteria > Chloroflexota > Dehalococcoidia > SZUA-161 > SpSt-899 > JBGLNL01. Next base: position 1,349 of record CAZDMY010000151.1, read on the forward strand.
CGAGATGGTTCTCTGAGGGAATTCGAGAGGCATAGCCGGCTTGGTTTCATCGAAGAAGAGGCCTTCTACGCTGAGGTCCAGCGTCTGCGCGACCTCGGCTTCAAGCGCATCACATTGAAAACCGGCGCATACAGCCTGCGTGAGCTGGCCATGGCAATTAAATGGAGCTCGAAGGCAAAAATCGATCTTCTGACGATCGATGGCGCTGGTGGCGGTACAGGTATGAGTCCGTGGCGTATGATGGAAGAATGGGGCATCCCCGGTATTTACCTGCATTCCGCTGCCCATGAATTCTGCGAAAGGCTGGCCAATAGAGGTGAGCGCGTACCGGATATCGCCTTTGGAGGAGGGTTCAGCAGTGAAGATGGCATCTTCAAGGCGCTGGCGTTAGGTGCGCCGTTTGCCAAGGCAATTTGCATGGGACGTGCCCTCATGATTCCGGGAATGGTAGGTAAAAATATCGCCAACTGGCTTGCTGAAGGAAAGCTGCCCAAAACCGTCGGTCAATACGGGTCAACTCCGGAGGAAATATTTGTCTGCTATGAAGAGGTGAAAGATCTGGTTGGATCCGGGGAGATGGAAAATATACCCCTTGGGGCAATTGGAATATACAGCTACAGTGAGAAACTCCGTGTGGGCCTGCAACAACTTATGGCCGGTTGCCGCTGTTTCAATCTAGCTGCGATAAGCCGTGGAGACTTGATGTCTTTAACAGCGGAGTGTGCCAGAATCACAGGCATTCCCTATCTAATGAATGCCTACAGGGAAGAGGCATTGGATATTCTGGATGATCGGCATAATGGATACGATTCACTTGAAGCTATCGGTTCTCTAGTTAGTTATACAGGCGGTTCTCGCAGGGTCAGAACGTACGAATAAAACACGGTAATAGACAGTTAAAAAGATGAACATCGATAGGGCTGATCTATTACTAAGGTTCCAATTTCTTATGGCTACTGTACGAATTATATAGCATCGACAATCCGTTGCCACAAACGACATAGATGACACCCGCAGTGTAATGAGCTGCGGGTGTTATCATTTGTCAATCATAAAGTCACCCGATTTCCTCTGTGAAGGCACAAATCACCAGGCCGCTTGGTGGTATTCGGCAAACAGGTGATATGTTTTTACCTATCGTATTCGCAATGTTCAGGTACATTCCTGTAATAATGTAAATATAGTTTCCAGGACGATGCAAACGGCAGGAACTGTTCCTTGATAACCTGTTTTCGTTCTCACTCAGTATTTGACTTCTATAAAATATGGTGGTCGATTCCATTTCGTCTACTTACAAATTGTTTGTAAGTTTCACTTTTCGAAAAAAGAACTGCCCAAATTTGGTCAATACACGGCATTAGACAGTATCAATTGACAGTAACTTGCGATTTTCCTTATAATCGATACGGCAGATGGTTACCATTGGCCGGAGGTTAGAATGGGGTTTGAAACCCAGGATGTTGAGCAGAAAGTCCTAGCAATCCTCGATACATTATTAGATTCCCGGGAAGCAGTTGGTTCGAGAATTATTGCCAAGAAGTTAAAGGATCGGGGAATTGACCTAAGTGAAAGGGCGGTACGATACCATCTGAAAATGATGGATGAGAAAGGACTGACCCGTCTGGTTGGCAGGAGGGACGGAAGGGTTATCACTGAACTCGGTCGGGCGGAGTTGAAAGAAGCCATGGTTGCCCACAAGGTCGGATACGCCTTGCCAAGAATCGAGATGCTCTCCTTTCGCACAAATTTCAATTGGGATAAGCGCACTGGCTCCATACCAGTAAACGTTTCCTTTTTTGAAAAGAAAGATTTCGCCAGGGCCCTCAAGGTTATGAAATCGGTTTTTAAGGCGGATATGTGCGCCAGTCAACTAGTCGCCGTAGCGCAGGCAGGAGAAGCGATCGGCGACCTGGTGGTGCCCGAAGGTAAGGTCGGTTTTGCTACGGTTTGCAGTATTGTTTTCAGCGGGACACTTTTACAAGCCGGGGTTCCTATCGATTCAAAATTCGGTGGCATACTACAAATACGAAATCGTAACCCCGTCCGTTTCGTTGAAATAATTCATTATGCAGGCAGTTCGCTCGATCCTACTGAGATATTCATCAGAGCCAATATGACAACTGTTTCCCAGGTGGTAAAAGTCGGTAGCGGTAGAATTCTGGCTAACTACAGGGAGATACCAGCTATCTGCAAACCTCTGGCTGAAGAAGTAAGGGATAAATTGATAGACGTTGGCATTGGAGGGGTTCTCTTTATCGGGAACGTAAGTGAGCCCGTTTGCGAGGTGCCAATTGAACTCAATCGTATTGGCGTTGTTCTCATCGGGGGTCTGAATCCGGTGGCAGCTGTGGCTGAAGCAGGTATAATTGGCGAAAGTCATGCCATGAGCACGATTATGGATTATCAGGAGCTTGTAAACGTTTCCGAAATCACTTGAGAAGAAAAGTGGAGTAATGCGCGATATAACACGGTTAAGTACTAAATGTATCGGCAAATGATTAAACTGCAGCCTATGGCTGTTATATCATGGAGGTAATTTTGAGTTCACATTGAAGAGAACATAACACATTTACTAGAGTGGCTACTATTTTGAAGATCAGCAAAATAAAAGGGATTTGAATTCAGTAAGGAGTCAGAAAAACAGATGACAGGTATAAACCCATTTGAAGTCGCAAAGAGACAAATCGACGGATGCGCAAATATCTTGAAGTTGCCGGCGAACGTTACAGAAATGATAAAAACACCTATGCGTGAACTTCATGTAACGCTGCCAGTGCGGATGGATGACGGATCGGTCAAGATTTTCAAGGGATTCAGGGTCCAGTATAACGATGCCAGGGGGCCAGCCAAAGGCGGTATAAGGTTTCATCCGGACGAAACTATAGATACTGTACGTGCACTGGCCTCGTGGATGACATGGAAATGCGCTCTAATGGATTTACCCCTTGGGGGTGGAAAAGGAGGCGTTATCTGTGACCCCAAGGAATTGTCTACTGCGGAACTTGAACGTTTAAGCCGCGCGTACATGCGCGCAGTGTGGCAATTTGTAGGGCCGGATCGGGACGTCCCGGCACCAGATGTGTACACAACTCCACAGATCATGGCCTGGATGATGGATGAATACTCGGTAATTACAGGTAAACCTCAGTTTGGTGTGATCACAGGCAAACCATTATCGATCGGGGGCTCTCCCGGGCGTGGTGATGCCACAGCACGAGGTGGAATGTTTACCATCCGTGAGGCCGCAAAGACACTTGGTATAGATTTAAGCAAAGCCAGAGTCGCTGTCCAGGGATACGGAAATGCCGGTTACCATGCAGCTCGTTTGTGCAGCGAGCTATTTGGTTCAACAATAGTAGCAGTTTGTGACAGCAAAGGCGGAGTATGTTGTACAACCGGAGTCGATCCGGAGGAAGGTTTTGCTTGTAAAAACCAGACAGGCTCAGTTTGTAACCTGCCAAGTATGGAGCAGATATCAAACGAAGAATTGCTCGAACTTGATGTGGATATATTAATACCAGCTGCCATAGAAAACATTATCACTGAAAAAAACGCTGGCAATATTAAGGCTAAGATTGTAGCTGAACTGGCTAATGGACCCACTACACCTGAGGCAGACGAGATTTTATACAAAAACGGGGTTCATTTAATACCAGATTTCCTTTGTAATGCCGGTGGGGTGACTGTATCTTATTTCGAGATGGTGCAAAATTTCTACAGGTTCACCTGGGAAGAAGAGGAGGTACGGGACCGACTCGATAAGAAAATGACCGCAGCGTATCATTCGGTTCTGAATACCAGCAAGGAATACAATATCAATATGCGGCAGGCAGCATATGTACGAGCGGTCGAACGTGTGGTGGAAGCGATGAAGCTCCGGGGCTGGGTATAAGGATACCATTACTATAATTGGTTATTGTTTCCCGTCTTTATATGGCATCTTTCACTCGCCATTAGACTTACGTAACGGGATGCAGACTAAAGAAATTACCGATGCCGGTCGATGGCTACCATCGACCGGCATCTCATCTTCCCATCAGAGACTGGTTTCCCCATTTGTTACCTTCCGGGTATTCTCACTTTTGGCGGATATGTGGTAGCATATACTTGTTCCGAGAGGAGGTAAACGGAATGAAGATACTACTAACCGGCGCATTCGGAAATCTGGGCGCCAGTACGCTTGAGACTTTACTTAAAAAAAAGAAACATGAAATCCGATGCTTCGATATGGAAACCCCCCGAAATGAACGTGAAAGACGAAGGCTTTCAGCAATCAGGGAGTTCGAGACTATCTGGGGTGACATCAGTAATCCCGATGACGTTGCAGGGGCCGTTGAAGGGTGCGAATGCATACTGCACCTGGCCGCCATCATTCCCCCTGCAACCGAGCATAATCCTGAGCTCACTCAGCGTGTAAACGTGGAGGGAACGCGCCATTTGATAAGGGCGGCCATACAACAGGAAAGGCCGCCGAAGTTTGTCTTCACTAGTTCCATCACGGTGCACGGGAAAAGGCATTGCGATCCGCCCCCCAGGACGGCGGATGAGGATCCGCGGCCATGCTGCAACTATACGCGCTCAAAAGTGGCTTCCGAAACGGAACTGATGCAAAGCGGGCTGGATTGGACCATTCTCAGAGTGGGTGTCGCGATGCCCGTCGATATTATAGGCAGCAGTTCCTTTGGTTTCAGCGGTCTCGAATACTCCTTCAGCATCCCCCTGGATCAGCGTATCGAGATGGTCCATCCGGCAGATGTCGCCACTGCCATTGCCAACGCATCGGAAGCCAATACCGCCGGCAAGATTCTATACCTGGGCGGCGGCAAGAGTTGCCAGATGACTAACTTGCGCTTCCATGCCAAGCTGTTTCAGACGCTGGGAATCGGCATGGTTGCCGAAAAAGCGTTCAGGTCCCCTAAAGATGAAACCGAGTACGGGACGACCGATTTCATGGACACCGAGGAATCCCAGAAGCTCCTCAAGTTCCAGAACCATTCCTTCGATCACTATTTGGAAGACCTGAGACGGGCTTTTGGCTGGAGGCGGTTTTTCACCCGGATGCTCGGCCCCGTTATCAGGTTCTGGATCGT
>CAZDMY010000152.1:0-6369 GCA_964506405.1 uncultured Dehalococcoidia bacterium
AGGAGATCGAATCCATTATCGAGCAATTCGGCCAGGCAGCCAGAAGGGCTCAAGAGGGTGGATGCGACGGGATCGAGTTGCACTGCGCTCACTGTTATATGCTACTGGGTTCTTTTATATCGGCACTGCGAAACCGCCGGACCGATAAGTATGGAGGCTCTATAGAAAACCGCCTCCGCCTGCCACTGGAAGTACTCGCTCGCATTCGTAAATATGTCGGGAATGATTTCCCCATCATAATGCGAATTTCAGGAGAGGAACTGGTGAAGGGGGGCAGGGACATCCATGAAACTCAGTATATTGCCCCGATTCTGGTGGATGCAGGTGTGAACGGTTTCGATGTTTCCGCCGGGGCTTTTCCCCAGGTTTCATGGCGAATTCTTCCGCCGATCGGCACGCCTCTGGGGATCAATACTGCTTACTCAGCGGCCGTCAAGCAGGTCGTCGACGTGCCGGTTCTTGGAGTTGGCAGGATAACTCACCCTCAATTTGCCGAAGATGTCCTGCAAAGGAATGAAGCCGATATCATATTAATGGGCCGCTCCCTTCTCGCCGACCAGGAATGGGCCAACAAAGCCGCTGAAGGACGGTTCGAGGACATCGCTCCATGTGTCGGGTGCGGGGGCGGATGTATCGGTGGCAGGGAAACGGGACGAGCTATGACCTGCGTGATCAATCCCAGCGTGGGACGCGAGGATGAAGTTGTTATCACCCCGGCTGCGAAACCGAAGAAAGTGATGGTGATCGGGGGCGGACCCGGCGGATTGGAGGCTGCGCGCGTGGCGGCTTTGCGCGGACACCAGGTTACTTTGTACGAGAAGGAATCCAGGACCGGCGGTCAGTTGAACCTGGCAAGTGTTCCCCCGATGAAACAGGAGATCGCCAAGTGGATCAAATACCTTAACATTCAGGTGGAAAAGTCCGGTGTTGAGGTTAATCTCGGTACCGAGGTTACGACTGAATTTATCAGGGAATCCAAACCCGATGTGGTAATTGTAGCCGTGGGCAGCAGACCTTTCATCCCCGATTTTCCCGGAATCGACAACCCGAAGGTCGTTACCGCCCACGATATTCTTTCCGGTAAAGCTGTCATCCCGATGGCCAGCACCATTGGAAAACCAGGCGTGCCACGGATAAACGTGGCCATCCTCGGCGGTGGATTCGTGGGATGTGAAACGGCCGATTTCCTGGCAACCGATGGTGATAACCCCATAGTCGGGCACGTATCGGTTTTCATCGTAACCAGCAAGCCCGAAGTCGGCCTCGATATGATACCGGAGATCCGAACCTTGCTTATGCAGCGATTGCGTGAAAAGGGCGTTAACGTTGTCAATTCCTCGGTCGTTAAAGAAATCCTCGCAGACGGCATTCGGTTTGAAAGAAATGGCCAGTTTGAAGAATTACACAACATTGACACCATTGTGCTCGCCAGGGGTGTAAAATCGATCGACAGATTCAGCGAAGCGATCAGGGGCGATGTGGCAGAAGTCTATTTGATCGGCGATGCGAAGGAACCACGCGAGGCACTTGAAGCGATTTCGGAAGGAAATAAGGCAGGGCGGACAATTTGATTTATGGTTTATGTAGCCCTCCGACCCGCCACAGCGGGCTCAGGACGGACGGATCGCATTATAATGGGAGGATTAAATGATCCCGATAATTGAATTTCAAAAGCGGTCCCTGACCGGTCCGGTCATGAAAGCGGACGAATTTGACATGGCATTCTCGAAAAGGATCAGGGAACTGGTTGCCAAATATGAGATCAAATACGATCCGGAGATGTTGATTGTCGATGATGCAACCGCCGATGCCGTTTTTAAGGCCGGTGTGGAACTGCTCGCTGACATCGGGTTGTATCACCTCGATACCGAGCGAGTTGTCCAGTATACCAGAGAAGAGATTGAGGAGATCGCACGGGAATATCGATCGAATCCTGCCCAGCACACCTTCGGGAAGGGAAAGGATCAATGCACCGTAGCGTTCCGTACGGGAGCCGATAAACGTCCGCCTACGCTTTACGCCGGGGCGGCATCCGTGGCGGAAGAAGAATGGTTCGCCCCGTTTGTTCAATCTTTTGCCCAGGAGGAAACCATCGAGGCGATGGGGATTGCCCCGGGACTGGCAAAGCTCGGCGATATCGAACCCAAGGCCGGTACCCTTAGCGAGATATACGTCGCCCAATGGGAACAGCAGAAAATCCGGGAAGTTGTCGAGAGGGTCGGCAGGCCCGATATGCACTGCGGGCTTCTCTCGACCGTCAGCACCGTCGGCGGAACGATGGCCATGATCGGCCCGGGACTGCGGGAAGCGCATAACACTCAAATCGGCATTCATGTTATTCCGGAGCAGAAAGTCGATTGGACGCGATTCGTGCTTTCTCAGTTCTGCCAGGACCGCGACATCCAACCCTGGCAAAGCGCCATGTCGATGATGGGCGGCCTTTGCCGTGATGCAGCCGATACTGCAGTCGGATTGATGGCCAATTTGCTGGGACAGATATCATATGCTCAAGGAAAGCTATGCAGCCTTTTCACCAATCATATGGACGGCAAATGGGGAACCCGTCCCTGCCTTTGGGCTTACAGTGCGGCTGCCCGCGCTTCGGAAAGAAATGTCAAGGTATGCATTGGGGGTATTGCCGCCCCCAACATGGATATCTGGCTGATGGAAGAGGCTCTGATTCACGGCACGGCGACAGCACTGCTCAATTCAGCCAGTGGCATGTCTTATTTGTGGGTTGCGGGGCCATCGGGAATGGATGCCCGGCTGATCGGTGAAGGGATGCAAGTCACTGCCGGAATGGACCGGGAGAAGATCAACGATCTTATCCAGAAAATGATGACGGTTATGGATGAGACAGAGCCAAAGGAAATGCGGTTCGATATCCCGTTCACCGATATGTACGACCTTGAAACCGTAAAGCCCAAACCGGAATACGAGAAAATGCTTATGAATGCCAAGGACCGGCTGGCCCGCCTGGGTATGCCGTACAAATGAATCACACAGGGGGAAATTATGACTGAATCGATCGCGGAATTATTCGACCTGAGCGGCAAGGGTGCCATTGTTACCGGTGGGGGCATGGGCATCGGGCAGGCCATCTGCTACCGTCTTTCGGAGGCAGGGGCTTCTGTGATGGTAGTAGATATCAATGTCGATGCTGCCAACGAAACAGTTCGAGAGGTTACCTCCCGGGGAGGGAAAGCCCAGGCCATTCAGGCTGATGCCAGCAGTTCCGCCGACGCCCGGAAGGTTGTTGACGCGACTGTTAGTGCCTTCGGCGGGGTGGATATTATGGTAAACAATGCCGGCATCTATCCGCTGCTGCCGGTAATGAGCGTCGAGGAAAGCCTGTTCGATAAGGTAATCAGCGTCAATCTGAAGGGTTCTTTTGTCTACGCACAGACAGCAGCCGCTCAGATGATCGAGGCAGGAAAGGGCGGGAAGATCATCAACCTGGCATCAGTTGATGCATTTCATCCCAACGGAAACGCCACACCCTACAATGCATCCAAAGGCGGCGTGGTAATGCTGACCAAGGCCCTCGCCCTGGAACTGGCACCCCACAAGATACTGGTCAATGCGGTCGCACCGGGGAACATTCGAACTCCTGGCACTAAGGCGACCGCCGAAGAGGCAATCGAAAAAGGCGTCAGCCTTGAAGCTCTTGGCAAAAGCTTCATTGGCAGAATCCCCCTTGAGCGCTCCGGTAAGCCGGATGATATAGCCAAAGCCGTTTTGTTCCTCGCCAGTAAAGCAGCGGACTACATCACCGGGGATATCATCCTTGTTGACGGCGGATATCTCTTATCGTAAAAACCGAAAGGAAGAAACATTACTATGCTGACAATTTCGGATCTGTTCGATCTCTCAGGGAAAGCCGCGCTGGTAACCGGCGGCGGTATCGGCATCGGCCAGGCCATTTGCAGGCGGCTGGCGGAAGCCGGAGCCAGTGTGATGATTGCGGATATCAACATCGATGCTGCTAACGAGACCGCCGAGTTGATTAACCAGAACGAATGCATCTCTCGCACCTGTAAAGCCGACGCATCATTAGCTGCCCATGCCATTCAGGCGGTCGATGATACAATTGAAGCTTTTGGGAGTATCGACCTGCTGATTAATAATGCGGGCATCTATCCGGCTTCACCATTCACGGAAACTTCTAAAGAGCTTTGGGATAAGGTTATCGGCCTGAATCTAAGTGGTCCATTCCTGTTTTCTCAGGCTGCAGCCCAGGCAATGATAAAGGCGGGAAAAGGCGGCAAGATTATCAATATGGCATCGGTGGACGGCATCCGGCCCACTGGATACATGGCACACTATAATTCTTCCAAGGGTGGAGTCATCATGCTGACTAAAGCCCTTGCGCTGGAACTCGCTCCGCACAATATCCTCGTCAATGCGATCGCACCCGGGGGTATTCTCACACCGGGTACGGTGGTAACAGGCGAGGAAATGACGAAAATTACCGGTAAAACTCTCGAAGTGTTTGCGGGCGAAATGGGAAACCGGATGCCTCTCGGGCGTATGGGTGAACCCGATGAGGTGGCCCGGGTCGTTCTCTTTCTGGCCAGTAAACTTGCTGATTATATCACTGGCGAGGTCATCGTGGTTGATGGGGGCTACCTGTTAAAATAGTGTGAAGATCCGGAGAGATTGGACGATTTCGGATCGTGCGACGAAGACAACGCTGCGATTCGCTTCCAGTGCTGCACGGAAACTTGACAGTATTTTCGCAAGGATGATAGAATCCCGCAGATATAGAAGCCGGAACATATTCAATTAACAAAAAGGAGGGTCAGAAAATTGGCAAAAGGAGCACTTGACGGAGTCAAAGTGATCGAATTCGGGCACTTCCTGCTGGTTCCTACTGCCACAGCTATGCTCGCTGACTGGGGTGCCGAAGTGATCAAAATTGAGAACTTCAAACGAGGAGGGGATGCGGTTCGATTTGCAACCCCCATCGAGGGTGTCATGCCCCCAACAGAACTAAAGCAGAGCATGTGGTTTCATTACTTCAATCGTAATAAGAAGAGCATCGGGATCGATACCAAATCGGAAAAAGGCCGGGAGGCCTTGTTCAAGCTCATTGAGAAGGCGGACGTATTCGCCACGAACTTCGATGTTGGTGCCGTTGAAAAACAGGGGCTCGATTATGAGAATATTAAGAAAGTAAATCCTAAACTGATCTATTGCCAGGGTTCCGGTTACGGCACGCGAGGCCCGGACAAATACAAGCCCGGGTTCGATTACGCCGCCTGGTGGGCCAGAAGCGGTATGATGGACCGGATATCCTCCGATACCGATCCACGTCCGCAACGGGCTGGGCTGGGAGATAACCAGGTAGCACCGTGCATCGCCGGCGCGATTGCCGCGGCCCTCTACGCACGGGAGAAAACGGGTGTGGGCCAGAAGGTGGAAGTGAGCCTATATCACTTCGCAGTTTTTGGCGCGGCCTTCGATGTGGGTGCTGCATTGAATGTGGGAGTGAACATCCCCAAGACGGATAGAACTCGCGTCACCAATTTCATGTGGAACGTTTATAAGACAAAGGACGATAAGTGGATCATGTTTGTGATGCCCCAGACGGACCTCTTCTGGGACCGTTTCTGCAAGGCGATCGGCAAGCCGGAATGGGAAAACGATGAGCGCTTCGATTCCCACCAGAAAAGAATGGAACAAAATATGTACCTGATCCCTGAAATGGATAAGATTGCAGCCACCAGGACAGCCGCCGAATGGGATCAAATCGCCAAGGATTTCGATATCGTGCTGGGCTGGGTGCAAACACCGCTGGATGTGGCCAGCGACCCGCAGGCCATTGAGAACGGATTCTTCGAGGAAGTGGTTGAAGAAAGCAGCGGACACAAGTTTAAATTGATTAATTCACCGGTCGTATTCAGCGAAACCCCCGCCACCGTTCGAACGCTCGCACCGGCCCTGGGGCAACACACCGAGGAGGTCCTCCTCGAGCACGGATACTCCTGGGACGATCTCTCCGCCATGAAGGAACAGGGAGTGATTATTTAGTTATCAGTCATCAGTTGTCAGTTATCAGCTCCCCTCCAACCGTAAGTGACAACTGAGATACATTATGATTGCATAGGAGGTATGAATAGAACCATGAAAGCTGGATTTATCGGTATGGGAGATATCGGTCTTCCGATGGCCAAGAACGTCGTAACGAAAGGTTTTGAAACCTATGTTTGCGGGCATGTCCGGCGGCAACCTATAGAGGAAATGGTTGCACTGGGAGCCGTCGAGTGTGCCAACCCCAAAGAAGTCGGCCACAATGCGGATGCTGTGATCATCATGGTCCAGAACGACACGCAGGCGGACAGAGTCATCTTCGGCAAGGATGGCCTG
>CAZDMY010000153.1:0-6348 GCA_964506405.1 uncultured Dehalococcoidia bacterium
TAGCGTACTGGCGGAGAATGCGGAATTCAGCAGTATGTACCACAGCGACCCCGAGATAAAAAAACTGGTGGATACCGGCATGAAACTGGAGGGTATTGCACGCCATGCCTCGACGCACGCGGCTGGGGTGGTGATCTCCCGGGAACCGCTGATGGATCACATTGCACTCCAGCGGCCGACGGGCAGCAGCGAGCAGGGTCTTCCCGCGACTCAGCTCGCTATGGAAGAAGTCGGGAAAATCGGTTTGCTCAAGCTGGATTTCCTGGGGCTGGCCAACCTGACGATCCTGGGAAAAGCGAAGGAAATCATCGCCGAGACTCAAGGAGTGGAAATCGATCTTCATGCCATCCCGCTGAACGACCCTGAAACATATCATCTCCTTTCCTCCGGGGAGACCGCCGGTGTTTTCCAGTTGGAAGGTGCCGGGATGCGGCGCTACATCCGGGAACTGAAACCCAGCAACTTCAGCGACATCGCCTCGATGGTGGCTCTCTACCGGCCCGGACCGAAAGACCACATTCCGACCTTCATCGGCTCCAAGTACAAGAAAATCCCGGTCGAATTCCCGCATCCTGCTCTCGAGGAGATACTGGAAGAAACCTATGGAATAATCGTTTACCAGGATCAGGTCCTGCAGATCGTGAGAACCTTTGCCGGTTATAGCCTGGGTGAAGCGGATATTGTACGAAAGGCGATGGGAAAGAAGGTCGCCGAGATCATGCAGAAGGAAAAGGAACGCTTCATCGCCGGGGCTACACAGAAAAACGGCTTTTCCGCTGATGTGGCGGAGGAGGTTTTCGCACTCATTGAACCTTTCGCCGGTTACGCCTTCAACAAGGCCCATGCCACCAGCTACGCCATGATCGCTTATCAGACCGCTTACCTGAAGGCACACTATCCCGCGGAATTCATGACTGCCTGGCTGGCTACGTATATGGAAAAACAGGAGAAGGTGAGCAGTGCCATCGCCGAATGTCGGCGCTTGAAAATCTCGGTGCTGCCTCCGGATATTAACCAGAGCCAGATGAACTTCAGCGTGGAAAAGGATGAAAACGGGGAACCGGTCATCCGATTCGGGCTGTCCGTGATCAAGAACGTGGGCGAAGCGGCCGTCCAGCCGATTATCTCTGCGAGAGAAAAGGACGGGCCGTTCGGTTCTATCGAAGAACTTTGCCGGCGGGCCGACCTTCGCGGACTGAACAAGCGTGCCCTCGAATGCCTGATCAAGGTGGGCGCGCTGGATTCGCTCGGAAAACGGGGAGCCCTGCTCGGTGGTGCCGATCGAATACTCAAGCTTTCACATCAGGAACAGCAACTCAAGGAAAGCGGCCAGGCAACCATGTTCGACCTGTGGGGAGAGGCCGCTTCGGCGCCGCTCCCGGTTCTGCAATTACCCGACATGGAGATACAGGAAAGCCAGGCCCTGGAATGGGAGAAGGAACTGCTCGGTGTGTACGTCTCGGCACATCCGCTCGTATCGGCAACCAGAGACCTTGGCGACAAGATTACTGCATTCTGCGGGCAAATCACTGAAGAAATGAACGGGCAGGAGGTGACCCTGGTAGGAATGTTGACATCCTTGCGAAGGGGTACAACCAAAGCAAACAAACCCTTCGTCAGCGCGGTTATCGAAGACCTTAGTGGAGAAGCAGAGATCACCGTGTGGTCCGAAGTACTGGAAAGAACCGATGATCTATGGGAAGAGGGTACCACATTGATGCTGCTGGCTAAAATCACCGTGCGCAACAGGGTTCAACTGACCTGCAAGGATGCTGCTCGCTACCAGACAGGCATGGATATCCCCTGGAGCCCCGCCCAGCCTTTTGAACCCCCTCCGCCCAAAATTCACCAATTGACCATCACTATCTCGGAAACCGACAACCACGAGAAGGATGTCACCCAACTTAACGGGGTTCTGTCAATACTTAGAGAAAACCCCGGAGACGACCTGGTCTATCTGGTCATTGTCAACGGTCACGGCACTGTAACGCTGGAACTGCCAAATCACAAAGTAAGCTACAATCAACAACTGCACCAGCACCTGGTTGAACTGGTAAACGAGGACGGCCTTGTTGTACGGTAATGTCCTGCAAATTTGTTCATAGGCAACACTGCCATCCACCTCCCAGGCATCCCGTTTCACAAAAGGGCGGAGTTCCCTTAACTCTGCTTCTCACTACTATTCCGATAAATTGTCCGTATGCGAACCCAAATCATAGCACCTCTTTTATTATTCCGGCAATTAAATGTGGTACGTCATTGCGAGTCCGTCCACCTCAGCGGATCTGACGACCGCGGCGGACGTGGCAATCTCCCTGGGAACAAGGAGATCACCACGTCGTCCTACGGACTCCTCGTGATGACATCACACAACACACCTTTCTAATCGGCAATGCCTTCAAAATGGTTCGCTTTTAATAGCCGGATTAATAGCAACGGATAGTTTGTGGTTCAGGCTTGTGTCTTGACAAAAATTAAATGTAATATTATAATATTTCCATAAAATATATTTTTGCCAATAAATATTTATGGTAACGGAGTTGCGTCATGGATGAAGCACGAAAAGGAAGGCTCGAGCGATACTTCAAAAATTCCGGTGGATTCCTCTGGGATTTGCCCCGGATGAACCAGGCCAGGGCCTATGCCTGGTTACGGGAGAAGGGATACGAATTCGAAAAGGGGCCTTACAAGCATGTAAGCGGCCAACTGGTGCAAAAATACGGGATCGAGGATATCCTCGCGAACATCATTGTTCCACGGGTGAAGGAGCTTTTCAGTGAAGATGCACTTAACTTTCTGCGCAGTTGCTGGAGAACAGGCATGCTGCCGGATATGTCGTTTGTGACTTCCTTCAATGTTCGCGATCCTTATCCGTTTCTGGAGATCAATTCCCAGTTCAATTATGTGAGCAAATGGGGCGAGTTTGCCGGGGTGTGGTTCGAGGAAATCGAACCTGGACTGGAAGGCAGGGCTTAGGGCTTGTCATTAATGAGTTGACCTGAAACGGGCAATGGCTTAGAATGAAAACTAACTCAACGCAACTTACGAGGAGATAGGACGTCGTGGAATTTGCTGATAACTGGCTGTGGCTTATTTTCCTTTCGGTGGGGCTGGTACTGGTTATCCTGGAACTATTGATCGGTGTGGATACCGGCCTGGACCTGGTGATACTCGGATCGGTATTTATCATCGGAGGGCTGGCCACCTGGCCAGCGGAATCGTGGCTTATCACTGTAGCCATCATATGTGTTCTCTCAATCATGTATCTCTTTCTGGGAAGGAAATATGTCCATCGTCGGTTGCTTTTCAAGGAAGAGAAGACCAATATCGATACCATTGTCGGCAAGAGGGGATTCGTCTTGCGCCCCATCAAGGCGGACAAGGCGGGGCTGGTGAAGGTGGGGTATGAGGAATGGCGGGCCCGATCCAGCGAAGAACTTGAGGAAGGTCAGGAAATCATCGTTACGGAAATCTCAGGGGTGACCCTGATGGTAAAGAAAATAGATGGAGGAAATCAATAAATGGCTGCCGTAATCATCGTCGTATCTATCATTGTGGTGCTGGCATTGCTGATGCTGGCAAAATCGATCGTCGTCATCCACCAGGCACAAAAAGGGCTCGTTGAGCGGTTCGGCCGCTACAAAGAAACGCTGGATCCGGGTTTGCGATTCATCATTCCCTTTGTCGATTCGGTGGTGACCAGAGTGGATATGAGGGAGAGCGTGCTGGATATTGAACCCCAACCAGTGATCACTAACGACAACGTAACGGTCACCGTGGATGCCGTTGTTTATTACTACGTGACCGATCCAAAGGCGGTGCGTTACGAGGTGGCAAATTTCTACGCCGCGGTAACCAAACTGGCCCAGACAACCTTGAGAAACCTTATCGGCGAAATGGCTCTGGATGAATCACTTACCTCGCGGGAAAGGATCAACGGAGCGATGAGGATAGTGCTTGATGAAGCTACAGATAAATGGGGAGTGAAAGTAACGCGTGTCGAAGTCAAGGAAATAGAACCCCCCAGGGATATCTCCGATGCGATGAGCAAACAGATGAAAGCCGAACGCGAGAAGCGCGCCGTGATCTTGAGCGCAGAGGCATACAGGCAGAAACAAATCCTGGAGGCTGAAGGTGATAAACAGAACGCCATTTTGACTGCCGAAGGGAAAAGGCAGCAATCGATTCTCTGGGCAGAAGGCGACAAAGAAGCGGCGATCCTGAGGGCAGACGGTGAAGCCAAGGCAATTGAAACGGTCTCGCTGGCAGCCGATAAATACTTCGTTGGAAATGCTCAGCATCTCAAACAACTTGAAGTTGCTCAGGCCTCACTGGAGAACAATACCAAGCTGGTGCTGCCGGATAACACCAGGCTCATAAATGTGGTGGATATGCTGGGCAGGATCGATGGCGGGAACAAGCCCGAATCCGGCGGGAATGCAATCAATATGTAGGGAGTGATGAAGGAGGTTGCTAATGGGATTCTTTGACGGACACGACATTCCGGGAGATGAAATAGAGGGCAAATATGTTATCAGGGAAACGCTGGCTAAATATGTAACCCTTGGCGCTTACGATAAGTACATTGTTATCGATCCGGAAAATCAGGAATTCAATTATCACCGTAAATTCCTGTGGGGATTGTTCGGCCAGGATGTGGTACTCAATTTCGACGAATTGAGCTATATCAATCACACGTATAAAAAAGAGGTGCATCGAGATCAGGATGACCATAGACGCCGCGAGGACGTGTACCGTGTTTTTCTCGTAAGTAAGATAGGGACGAACTATCACATTTCCACGTTCAACAACGGCAGCAAATCGCGAGCGATGGTCAATACATTGCAGCACTATACGGGGCTGGGTATTGGCAGCCCGAATTACTAGTAAACACTAGTTAATAGGCACTTTGGGGTTCCGGTCGATTAATTTTTGAGAGGAGGGGTAACAAATGGAAGTACTGGCAGACCTGTGGATTGTATGGCTTCTGGCAACCCTGGGCGCGATTCTCTATTGCACTGTTATGTATACGAAGATCGTTCTTTCCATCATCAGGGACGATGAACAGACGTTCGATATGAAAATCTATCGCCGGTTGTGGGATTACGGAATCGGTTTCATTCTTATCTTCGTCTTCTTCATCATGCTGATCATCTCGGGAATTGCTAACCTCGTTGTATTTGTTACGGACTGACTTTGCGGAACGTGGTGAAAATTGCCGGATTAAACTTGACCGTTGTTGAAGCATGGTGATACAATTATTTGCAATTTCGAGTTAATCTTGCAAATTATATAACCTCATACTACAGGAGAAAGGAGACTTATGGGCGTTTTTCTTGAAATACTGGAATGGTTTGATAAAACAGGTGACCAGATAGTATACAGAATCCCGGAGAAAGGCTCCGGGGACATCAAATATGGTGCTCAATTGATCATACGGGAGAACCAGAGTGCGGTGTTCTTCTACCAGGGTCATGCGGGCGATGCCTTCGAGCCGGGCAGGCATACTTTGAAAACGGGGAACTTACCTATCCTGGACAAGATTATGGGGATTCCCTGGGGAGGAACAACCCCGCTAAGGGCCGAGGTTTATTTCGTCAATATGAAGGTGTTCCCCGACCTCAAGTGGGGTACGAAGAATCCGGTAGCCTTCAAGGATACTGAATTGGGGCTGGTGCGGCTGCGCGCGTTTGGCGTATTCAACATCCAGGTAGCTCAGCCAGTGCTGTTCATCAATTCGCTGGTCGGCACCCTGGGTAAATACACCACTAATGAAATCGACGATTACCTTAAGAGTGTCATCGTTTCCCGGTTTAACGATCATCTCGGCGAGAATCTGGACAGCATTCTGAATCTACCGGGCAGGTACGATGAGTTATCCGATGGTTTAAAGATGCGCTTACACGAGGATTTTTCTCACTTTGGTCTTGACCTGCAGAATCTGTACATCACTTCGATCACCCCGCCGCCGGAAGTCCAGGAAGCGATCGACGACAAGGCCAGGCTTTCCATGTTCGATAACCTGGATAACCTGATCAAGATGAAGGCAGCTATGGCCATGGAAACCGCTGCCTCCAACCAGGGGGAGGCCGGTGCCGGGATGGGTATGGGTATGGGCTTCATGATGCCCGCGATGTTCGCCGCACAGACTTTCCAGCAACAGCAGGGGGGTGGCGGTTACGGCGGGGGCGGTGCTGCACCACCTCAGAGCGCCGGGCCTCAGGGTGGAGGCGGACTGCCAGCCGGCGGACAGACCGTCCCGTGTCCTGATTGCAGCAATCCCATCCCGATGAATTCCCGATTTTGTCCGTATTGCGGCCACCAGATGGTGGTGATGAAGCAGTGTGC
>CAZDMY010000154.1:0-6325 GCA_964506405.1 uncultured Dehalococcoidia bacterium
AAGCGCTAGCTTCGTTGATTCGCCTGGCCCCGTGCCCAGGACTTCGGGGATCCTGCTTCTCTCTTTGTCTTTTCGGCCAAGCGAAATCATCTTTTACTTTTTGTGTAGTTTGAATTGATATTAATTAATTTTGATGAATATTGTGATATTTTTTGGGGGTGTTTTTCAACACGCTGGTAACGTTCGGCGTCTAAAGCGGATAGCTTCTCTCGTCCATCGAAAACGTGCTATAATGGTCGAAACATATAACTACTTCATACCAGGGGATAAAAATATGAAACAATTTAAGATAGTTGTTGAAAAACATCCCGATTCATACGTGGCATACCCATTGGGTCTGAAGGGAGTGGTGGTTGGCCAAGGCGATTCATACGAATCTGCTCTGGAGGATGTGAAATCTGCCATTAAATTTCATGTGGAAACCTTTGGGCTAGATGAGATTGACTTTGATCCTCCGGTGTTGGAGGCATTTATCGCAGAAGCTCGGATTGCCGTCTGATGACAAAATTTCCTGCAGATGCCCCTATCCGAAAGGTAATCAGTGCCTTCGAGGCTCGGCTTCCGGGTAGTCAGGGAGGCGAATCACATTGCCCTTCTGCGGGAAAATAAGGACGGCAGAGAACTCCAATGACCATTCCTAACCATCCGACCATCAAAAAGTCGACCTTGCGAACGATACTGACTCAATCGAAAATCGATAGAAACGACTTTTTCAAGGCCTACTTTTCATAGTTTGTCCGCGATATTTCCTTTCGCCGAACATATTACTCCACCTGACGGCCAAATGACTGCGGCCTCGCTGCAGGTGAGTTCAAGAGTTAGCCGGGAAATCAGAAACCATGACCCCAAATGCCACCACAATGCATAAAGCCTACCGGATACCATTCCGTTTATTCATACCATTTCTGCTGATTTCGTTCGGTTTGGCCTGGGGTATTCTTGGTTTGTACATCTTTTTGTCGGAACGTATGGAAGCGGTGTTTGGTCAGCTCACCGGCAACCATCCACTCTTTTTCCTGGCGGTGTATGCTCCTGCAATCGCGGCGTTCACTCTTGTTGCCAGGAGCGGTGGTCTCGCAGGACTGCGGGGCTTCCTCGGAAGGGCTTTGCTCGGGCGCTGCAGCGCAGCCTGGTATGTTTTTCTGATTATTGGGATTCCGTTCATCTTCATTGGCGGCTCTGCGATGAGAGGAAACCTTTTTTCGGAACCCTTTCCATTTACGTCCTTTCAGGCTCTGCTCCTGGCGTTAGTCCTTGCCGCCATCAAAGGTCCTTTAGAGGAGTTCGGCTGGCGTGGTCTTGCACTTCCTCTTCTACAAAGAAAAACTGCTCCAATCTGGGCCGGGCTAATTCTTGGTGTCATATGGGGGTTGTGGCACTTCCCTGCCTTTCTCTTGGGCGGAACCCAGCAGAGCGAATGGTCCTTCATGGCGTTCTTTGTCGGGTGCTTGGCGATAAGCGTTATCGTGACGGCGCTGTTCAATAGGTCACATGGCAGCATTCTGCTGTCGGCACTTTTCCACTTCCAGTTGATGAATCCGATCTTTCCTGATGCCCAACCCTACGACACATACATTCTGATCGTTGTGGCCTCCGCAGTCATCTGGTGGAATCGCAAGGATATGTTCATAAAGGAAGGGGCGGTGACGGAAGTCATTCCAAACCAGAGAAAGATGGCCGATGGCTAACCATGCCATGCACTCGGACGGGAATCTCGCTGCGCTCCATTCCCGCCGGTGATGGCCGCATTCCCGGCGACTGCGTCGCCGGGAATGCGCGGCGCTAACTTTGTTGTGTGGGTGTCAGAGCCTTGCATAACGTCGGTGCTGCATGGAATTGACGGGCTTGTGCAAAAGGAGTTTCGCGGAGCCCCATGTCACTCGTCTGCCCGGCCTTTCCAATTCCGACGTGAGTTGTTCCTTCAAGCCCATCTTTTTTCAACAAGGAGGATGTCGTATGTCGGGTACGCTAAAGAAGATCGTACTAAGTGTTGCGCTCCTGCTCCTGTCAGCTTTCGGAATTGCGGTGGCGCAGCAATCAAGCCCGAACGCAACCGAAAAGCCCCACCAGGCCGGCCAGTGGCAGCCCTCCGATCAGAAGGTACTGAATCAATGGGTCGAAGGTCTCGTCCGGGAAAGCAATGCCAAAGCCCAACCTCTGCTGCCCGTCGTTCAGGAACTCGAGAACCTGATCGAAAGCGACCCGGAGCTTCTCATGCTCTTTACGCAAATGTTCGAGCAGGTTCCGAGCAACACCCCTGAGTACCGGAAAGATCCCACCGGCCAGCCACAGGTCAGGGACTACCGGCTCATGCTGCAGCTCATCAACCGGGTCATGACCAAGGCCCCGGAATTCAACCAGACGGGTCTGGTCGGGTTTCCCATCAATTCCATCATCAACTGGCCCATGGCAACTCCGGCCGGGACGACCGTCTTCCTGAATCCGAAAGTCAACAACCAGCTGAAAAAGATTCTGAATCAATGGGGTGAGTTTCTGAAATCGAAAGAATCCCGATATGTCCTGAACGACAATCCTGAAACCGGATGGTTCGGCCGGGATGCGAAAAAAGCGATGCCGACCTTCATCGAGGATTTTCAGTGCGCTCCGAAACAGCCCTACTACGGATTCACCTCCTGGGATGACTTTTTCACCCGCCAGTTCCGGGAAGGCCGCCGGCCAGTGGCCTCACCCATGGACAATACCGTCATTGCCAACGCCTGCGAGTCGGCACCCTACCGGCTCGCCAGGGGCGTGAAGGGGAGCGACACATTTTGGATCAAATCGCAACCTTACTCACTTTACCACATGCTGGCGGGCGATCCGCTCATCGGGCAATTCGAAGGCGGCACCATCTACCAGGCCTTTCTCAGCGCTTTGAGCTACCACCGCTGGCACAGCCCGGTCAGCGGAAGAATCGTGAAGACCCAGCTGATCGACGGGTCGTACTATGCCGAAGCTTTGTCTGTGGGATTCGATCCGGAGGGTCCCAACGAGTCTCAGGCATACATAACCCAGGTCGCGAGTCGAGCGTTGATCTTCATCGAAGCGGACAATCCGGACATCGGCTTGATGGCGCTTCTCTTCGTGGGCATGGCGGAGGTTTCCTCAAATGAGATTACTGTGTCGGTGGGGCAACATGTGAACAAAGGCGACCAACTCGGCATGTTTCATTTCGGCGGCTCCACGCACTGCCTGATCTTCCGGCCGCAGGTGAAGCTCGAGTTCGACTTGCGCGGCCAGACACCGGGGTTAGGTTCCACGAACATTCCCGTGCGCTCGAAAATCGCCACGGTGATGAAGTAACAGCGGAAAGGCACCCTCGTTCATGCTGAGCGGGGGCGCCGCAATAGGAGCTGGCACAGGAGGATGCCCTTGAAATGATGCGTTTGGCTTCCATTCCGAATCGGCGGGCTGGATCGCTGTGCCGCGGAACGTCCAACGAATAAGGTTAGATTGTGAGAGCGTAGCGAACCACAATCTGAACCGTTTGTTGGACAAGCCCAGTTCAACATCGCCAATTCAGCCGACGCAAAGAAACCGCGCGGCTGATTGGCCCGTTGGACAGCACTGGGAGGCACGCCCAACTTGAATCGAGAGGTTCATGGCAGCTGAGTACGGCATAGCAGCTCGTCGGGTCGGCATCCTATCTGCCGCACTGGTCGCGTTGCTGCTTCTGGCGTATGCAGTCACGCTGGGCGCAGGTTTCGCGTCCCTCGACTCGCCCGATGAGCAGATCGGCGACCCGTACTTCACGCTTCTCGAGATTCTGATCATGATCATGATGCCGCCGATGGTCTCGCTGATGGCGGCGGTTCATGTCTGGGCCCCGACTCGTCTCAAGGTCCTCAGTCTCACCTCTGTCGTGTTCATGGGCTTGGTGGCAGGCACTACGTGCGCGCTGCACTTCGTGATCCTGACGCTGAGCAGGCAGCCCGAGTTCATCGGTTTACAGAACGGGCCGCTCTTCCTCTCGTTCACGTGGCCGTCCCTGGCTTACGCGGTGGATATCGTTGCCTGGGATGTGTTCTTCCCCGTCTCGCTGCTGTTCGCTTCCGGGGTGTTCGCCGGCAGTCGGCTCGCGGCATCGATCAGGTGGTCCATGATCCTGAGTGCCGTTCTCGCGCTGGCCGGGCTGAGCGGCGCCCTGACCGGAGACATGGGGCTGAGGAACATCGGGATTGTCGGGTACGTAGGGGGGTTCTTTGTGGTCGTTCTGTTTCTTGGATTGCTCTTCCAGAGAAGTGCTCCGGGCGGGGCACTGGAAGGCAATGACGCTGCGCCTCATTGCCGCCGGTGAGCTTGGTCGTTAGTCCGATAAATTCAAAGGAGATATCGTGGAGAAGAAATTTGATATGATCGGTCTATTTGTTTCCGATCTGACTGTGATGGTGAATTTTTACAAAGACGTCATAGGAATTGAGATCGAATGGAATGGGGAAGGGCCTTATGCGGAATTTAAGCATGAAGGAATACGATTCGCAATGTATGAAAGAAAAATGCTGCCGCAGCTTCTGGGTCAGAAGCCGGAGTTTACAAACAAACTGAACGGAACCTTTGAGTTGTCGATAAATGTTGGAAATCCGGGGAATGTCGATAAAGAATACGAGCGTATAACTCAGAAAGGTGGAAAACCAGTATATGCCCCTAGAAATGAACCATGGAAAATGAGATCCGCTATGATAACAGACCCTGATGGGAATTTGATCGAAATAGCATCGGAGTTTTGGGAATAAAGGGCTGGGGCCCGGCCTGTTCGACGTGCTCGCGGGTTAGCGCCGCGCATCAACCAGGGCGATTGGGTAAATGAAGGAGGGTTGGGATTGAAATCCAAGGCCGTGCTTGTTGGAAATTCCGACGGCATAGGTCTAGCGACAACAGAGAGACTGCTTGCCGCTGGATGGGATATTGTGGGAGTTTCCAGGAGCGAGTCACCAATCAGCGGTGCGGGATACAGCCATAAGGTCGCAGACGTCAGCCAGGTCCGGTACACTGACTCGATGAATGAGTGGATGATAGGCCCTCTGGATCTGTGCATCTACTTCGTGGGGATTGGCGAGCTGCTGAACCCTTTGGATATGAGCGGAGAAGCACAGATCATAGACGTGAATCTGACTGGAATGGTAAAGACGGCGGCAGTTGTGATTCCTCATATGGTGAGAAATGGAAAGGGGCACTTCATTGGGGTCTCCAGTGTGGCAGATGAGTTGCTCTCCTCTGAGGCTCCTTCTTATCATGCTTCAAAGGCAGGCTTTTCGAACTACCTGGAAGGATTGGCGTTGGCCTTGAAACCCAGGGGAGTGTATGTAACAAATGCCCGGTTTGGGTTCGTCGATACAAAGATGGCAAAGGGTGATGTGAAGCCGTTTATGATGAACGTCGACAAGGCAGTTGACCATTTGGAGAACTGCATCAGGAAAAAGCCAACCCGCTACTCCGCACCCAAAATCGTGATTCCGCTCATCAAGTTTAGAAAGCTGATGATGAAGCTGGGTAGTAAGTGATCATTTGGGTGGCCGGCAACCCCAATGAAACCTGTTCCAAGAGCTTACGGCATCTGACTGCGAGCATGTGGCTGAAGAAATGGAAGCCGCCGTCGTCCTCCTGAGGGTGTACTCCGCTGCCGCTACGTACACCGCAGGCGATGGGATACGAGATCGCATCATTGAATGTTTTTTCGCTGGTCATTCCACCTGAAGAATGCGAATGAAAAGAATCGATAGGGTGTTCAAGAAGATCAGCGAGCTTTACGAATTCAATCGGAAGCTGCAGGTTTACGATTTCAAGAAAAAGGCCGACGAGTCGCTCGAGGGGGACGCGGCAAGAGACCGCCGCACCTCTTGGCTCCCGCGTCAGGCCACGGAAGGACGGTGAATCATGGACATGTGGAAATTCTTCGACATCACTCACCGTGAACACGTGGTGTGCAACCCCACGAGCGAGGAGAAACTGGCGCGACTGGTGGAGCTCCTGCGCCTCCCGACCGGCGCACGGGTGGTTGACATTGCGTGTGGGAAGGGGGAGTTCCTGATCCGCCTGGCCGAAGCCTATGGCGTACGTGGTGCAGGGATCGACCTGTCTCCTTTCTTTATCGCCGAAGCGGAGCGGAGAAGGGAGATGCGGGCATCGGGCGGGGGCATCACGTTCCGTCGGATGAACGGGGTGGACTTCGAGCCGGACGTGCCGGAAGGTCTCGATCTCGCATCATGCATCGGTGCGAGCTGGGTGTTCGGGGGACACGGTTCTACGCTCGAAGCCCTGAACCGCATGGTCAAACCCGGCGGCTGGGTCATCGCGGGGGAGCCATACTGGCGGCGGGAGCCGTCCG
>CAZDMY010000155.1:0-2226 GCA_964506405.1 uncultured Dehalococcoidia bacterium
ACTCTAAAAAAAGGCGAGCGGTCCGAATTGGCTGAACTGGCATCCAACTTATTATGATGAAAAACGAAATCTGCGTCTATAACTGGAACGAATTGCAGGAAGCATTGTTTATCGACTCATGGAATCCGGAACTGGGCCGATTCCGTTCCCGAAACGCATTCAGAGGACTCTCGGATTCAGCTTATCCACTGGAGACCACTCTGATCAGGCTCGGCGGCCCTTATGCCGACCTTGAACAACACCTCCTCAGAAACTTCAGAAAGTACGCCCATCGTGATGTTGTTCAACGTGATACGATCTGGCACTGGCTCTCAATTGCACAGCACCACGGATTGCCTACCCGTTTAATGGATTGGACATATTCTCCTTTTGCAGCAATGCACTTTGCGACGGCGAATATTGACCAGTTTGATGTAGATGGTGCGATTTGGGTTGTTAACTATGTTAAAGCCCACCAATTCCTTCCCCCAATACTAAAAATTCTACTTGATGATGAAGGCGCCAACGTATTCACAGTGGATATGCTTGCTTCCTGTATAGGCTCAATTCAGGAAGTCGAAAGCCTATCACCTTCCGACTTCCTGTTGTTTTTTGAACCCCCTTCAATCAACGACAGGATCATAAATCAGTTTGCC
Organism: uncultured Dehalococcoidia bacterium; assembly: GCA_964506405.1. GTDB lineage: Bacteria > Chloroflexota > Dehalococcoidia > SZUA-161 > SpSt-899 > JBGLNL01. The sequence continues at coordinate 636 of CAZDMY010000155.1, forward strand.
TTTTTCTCACTCTTATCTAATTCACGGGCTAACCTGGATAACTGGCTGCAGGAGCATCCGGACTGCTGGCGTCGGATTATTATTCCAGCCCGATTGAAATGGGAAATCAGGGATAAACTTGACCAGGGTAATATTACCGAGCGGGTTCTCTTTCCCGGACTGGATGGCCTGGGCCTCTGGCTGAAAAGGCACTATAGTCCGGCCGAAGGAAAATCCCTGCTGTTTGGAAGGCGGAATGTAGTTCATGACTCATCTCTGTTGTTTAACTAAGCGATTTCAAAACAGTGTTCTCCTTGACCCTTAGGATACAGAGCAATGAATTGTGCAGTAAATAAGCGGAGGGATACGATTCATGACTGACTTCCTTCTGGTTCTGTTGGCCATAATAGCATTTGATACGATTATGTGCCTCGTGTTAGGGCTCCTGCTTGATAAGCGCCGTCAGAAAAAACGGGCATGGTAACAACCATTTGGAGTTCGCTCTTAGTTCTGGTAACATGCCTGTACTGTGCCGAAGTAATCGCTTGTTCTGCTGTTTTGGTGTAATGATGAATAACTCCGCCTCTGCACTTCATGAACCCACCGAATTCTACCCGGGCGGTGACCACCATTGTTCCCTTTTGAATCTTTAACAATTCGTTAAACCAAACTTTAATGGTTGTTAAAGGACATGTGATATCTTGATGGTAGTGACAATCATCGTTTGTTCCCAAACTCCGGAAAACAGTTACCTTTTTCGAAATCACCAGATAATCAATCTCTTGAGTAATTATGAATCCTGACCATAAAACATTATTTATATTTATTATACGTTTATATATATGCAATATCACGGGACTAATGTCCAGTGAAGATTACCAATGATAACTAAGGAGGTTATACTAGTGAAAAAAACGCTGAGAGGACTTCTAATTATACCATTGCTGCTGATGAACTTGGTCATTCCTAATGAAGCTTTGGCGGATCCACCTCCAGGATACGGTTCTTCCATGATCCTAAGCCCATCTGCTATGCAGGTTGATGTGGGTGACTCATTTACAGTTGATGTCGTCGTTGATGTTGGAAATGAACGAGTCTGCGGTATAAACTGCGCTATCACATTCGATCCCTCAGTGGTTCAATGTGACAAATTATGGCTGGGCTCGTTCTTTAAAGATTGGCGAGATGCAAATCCGGGCTATTCGATAATGCGAATGCCTTCAGGTTCGATTGATAACACGACAGGGAAAGTTTCTGTGGACGGACGATTCATCAATCCGGGGCCACCATCGGGTGAAGGTCCAACAGGAAGTGGTGTCCATGTTTATTATGAATTTACAGCAATCGGGTATGGCAATGCCGATATTAATCTGGAACCTTCAGGCAGCCAGAAAATAACCAATTGTGCATTCGGTACTGGTATTGTGCCTTACTATCTGGGCAATGGAACGGAAGGTGATGTGATGGTTGGCAGACCGGACCTGATCACGACCATCGATAGTGTCACCAGCACAAATGTCACTTTCACAATTACCAACTCCGGTGCCAGTTCGGCCACAGCAGGCCCCAGTGTTGCTGAAGTTACTGTTGACAGCGTTTCAGCCGGTACCGT
>CAZDMY010000155.1:2326-6284 GCA_964506405.1 uncultured Dehalococcoidia bacterium
ATATGATCGGCATCAATCCAGCAAACGGGGATATGGTCGAAGTTTGTGCCGATGCCAACCTCCAGGTCAATGAACTCAACGAAGCCAACAATTGCGATACCGGAACCTATACAGCACCTGATCTGATGGTATCAATTGACAGTATTTCAAGCTCGCAGGTCGTCTTCACAGTAACCAACTCCGGAACAAGTTCCAGCGCAGCAGGCCCCAGTGTTGCTGAAGTTACTGTTGACAGCGTTTCAGCCGGTACCGTCGCCGTGTCCGCTCTCGCCGTCGGGGCCAGCGAGCAGCATATGATCGGCATCAATCCAGCAAACGGGGATATGGTCGAAGTTTGTGCCGATGCTCGGAATGACGTTGATGAACTCAATGAAAACAACAACTGTGATGATACGAAAGTCATGCTTCCAGATCTTCGAGTCACTATTGATGCGATCACAATTGCTGACATTACCTTTACTGTTAGAAACCATGGTTTGGCAAACGCTTCCTCTAATTATGTAAGTGTTACGGTAAACGGAACACCATCCAGTACTGTGACGACCGGGCTACTTGGCCCAGGAGGAATTCGGCAACATGTCGTAGCCATCGCTCCGGACCAGGGAGACGTAATAGAGGTATGTGCAGATACGACAAATCAAGTCACAGAGTTCCATGAAAACAACAATTGTGGCTCAGAGACTTTCGTAACACCCGATCTGGTCGCTGTAATAGATGTTACTACCGACTCGGATGTTACTTTCACAATAACAAATGTCGGTCTCACAGAAGCTGGAGCAAGCATTGCTGAGATTTCTGTTAACAGTATTTCTGCAGGTACGGTTGCCATTTCAACTCTTGCGGCAGGTGCAAACGCCCAACACATATTCTCCATAGTTCTAAATACCGGTGATGTAGTTGAAATATGTGCTGATTCAACTGATAATGTTGCTGAATTCAACGAGAATAACAACTGCTCTACTGCAGTAATGGCAGGCCCCGACCTCACTGTTCAGATCGATAACTTTACTGACACGATGATCCAGTTCACTGTAACCAATACGGGATCAGCTAGCGCGGGAACCCATGTGGCGGAAGCCACCGTAAATGGGGTAACGGCTGGTACAGTCGCAGTTTCCGCATTAGAGGGGGGAGCGGGAGAACAGCATGTTCTTACTATCAATGCGAACGATGGTGATACAATCCAAGTCTGTACCGACGCTTTGGAAGAAATACCGGAATCCAACGAATCGAATAACTGTGATTCCACGGTATTCGAATACAAAGCAGATTTGATACTTTCACCATCAGCAATGCAGGTCAACAATGGTGATTGCTTTGATGTGGATGTATTCATACATTCAGGCACCAGGACAGGAGCAGCCCAGTGTTCAATCACTTTTGATCCCACAGTAGTTCAGATTGACACTTCAAACAACGGCGGTTTTGAAACAGGCAGCTATTATCAGGATTGGGCGGCTGGAAATGGAGCAGGGGTAATGAATATGCCCGTTGGAACAGTGGACAACATTAACGGATATGTAAGTACGAATGGTATTTTCCTCATGGGTGGACCGACTGGCCAGGGCCCGATGGGAAGCGGGACGCTGATGACTTACCATTTCTGCGCAATTGGGGCGGGAAATGCAGATATTACCCTGGAACCAGCCGGAGAACAAAAGGTGAAAGATGCTTCGAACGGATTCGATGTTTCGCCTCTCGATCTAGGCGAAGGGGACGAAGGGAATGTGATCGTCAGCGATCCAACAGCAGACCTGACAGTTACCATTAAAGGGTGGAGGAGCGGCAACTTTACTCAATTCAACGTTACAAATATCGGTTCTTCTCCAACAACAGCTTGTTTTGCAGAAGTTACCGTAAATGGCCTCAGTGCCGGCACACAGGCAATTCCGGCTCTGGAAGCAGGCGCTACTTACTGGGATGGATCAATTGCCATTTCCGCTTCCGACGGAGATGATGTAGCCGTTTGTGCCGACAGTCTCAATCAGGTAGCCGAAAGCAATGAAGTCAATAACTGTGATTCGATGTCATATCTGTCCACCAATTCAATGATTCTGGATCCGTCCGAAACCACCGTAAGTTTAGGCGACAAGTTTGATGTCCGCGTTCAAATTGAAACCAGGGCAATGACCGGTGCCGCCCAGTGTGCCATCACTTTCGATCCATCTGTCGTTCAAATAGATACATCAAATAACGGGGGCTTCGAAAACGGGGCTTTCTATGATGACTGGGCAAATACACATGGGTGTTCAACAATGAACCTGCCGGTTGCTGTCGTCGATAATGTTGCCGGAAACGTCGGTGTTAACGGGATCTTTTTGGTAACACCTCCAGATAATCAAGGACCAGTAGGGCAGGGATCTTTCATGACTTATCATTTCGAGGCTGTAGCTGAAGGGAATGCCAACATCAATCTGGTTACGGATGAAAGTAAAGTTATCGATACTATTTCCGGTTCGCAGCTATTACCGTTTTCCTTGGGTGATGGAACCGAAGGACATGTGACTGTTTTGGATTCGTCATCATGGGACCCCTGCATCTACGATACCAATGACAACGGGAAAATAGGATATGCTGAAATGGTTGATGCACTGCTCGATTACTTAACGGGCGAAATCAATTACGGCCGAATGGTTGATGTTTTGCTGGCATATCTTACAGATCAATTTATATGCATCTGATGGCCAGGCATCGTTCTCAATCGATATAAAAGAAGAACATTAACTCACCTTTAACAGGTGGTTTACCTTTCCTTAACATAAGGTTGCTAAGATGAGTTCATAAGCCGGGTCGGAAAAACAGCTTTCATGCTTTTTTAACTATCAAACGGTCATATGAAATCATTCCATACAAAATTTGAAATCCAGGCCGATCACTGTTATCTACAAGTGGGGGATACGCTGATTCCCGATACGGTTATGGGGTTGGACCCCGAAACCGGCGCTACCTTATATGCGGATTGCTATGGAAAGGTGACTTCAATAGATATAACCCCGCACGAACCAACAGTACAAATCCATGCAAAAATATGGGAATTGCCCGATGAACCCGCCCTTCGATACGATAAAACAGCAATACAAAAAAATCGAGCGAAGAGTAAAGGTGACTTTCATACGATGGGCCTTTAGTTCACTAATATGCTGTTCAGCGATTTGAGTACGAAGAAGAATAAGATTCTGGTGGTTGAAGACAATGACACCATGCTCAATGTCCTCATCCATTCGCTATCAGAGGCAGGATATGATGTGGCAACCGCCACTAACGGGACTCAAGCCATCGAAGTCGCAAGGCGTGAGAATCCGGCATTGATTGTCCTCGACGTACTACTGCCCGAACTGGACGGGTTTGAAGTATGCCGTATTTTGCGGAAAGACATGACCGTACCTATCATCATGATCACGGCAAAAGCCGAAATTGAAGATATGATTCGTGGACTCGAAGTAGGCGCGGATGGTTACTTTCCAAAGCCCTTTAGCATAAGAGAGCTTATGGCCAGAATGAAAGCCCTGTTAAGACGATCGGAATTGGCAGGAAATCAAGGTAATCACAACACAGCACCCAAACAATTCACAACGCTGAGAATCGGCGAATTAGAAATGGATTTTATTCGCCACCAGGTAACTATCAGAGGGCATTCCATTCACCTGCGGCTTAAAGAATTCGAATTACTATCATTGCTTATGACAAACCATGGCAAAGTGCTCAGCCGCGAGCAAATCCTTGAAGCCATCTGGGGAGATGACTTCGAGGGTGATAGCCATACAGTGGATGTACATATTAGAAGCCTGCGAAAAAAAATAGAGGCAAACCCCTCCCAACCTGATTACATCATTACAGTCTGGGGCGTCGGTTACAAGCTTACAGGTTAGATTCCATATACTTTCCCCAAATCCTCAAACTCTCAATCCGGCAGCATTTAACCATTTGTTAACAACAGGTTAATTCTGGATTAATAGAC
>CAZDMY010000156.1:0-2711 GCA_964506405.1 uncultured Dehalococcoidia bacterium
TTCCTCTGCGTCCATTAGCAGCTTGCTTCCATCGCTCATCATTTGATTACCAGGAGCCTCGAACCACTGGGTTATTAATGTGGGATCGTCCTGAGGCCCCACATTTTCAGCGTACATGTGCGATGCATGCGGGTACCAGTCAAGGAATGTATCTACATCTGAATCCAGGTAGCAGATTAAGTCCCCATTCACTATGCCGGTACCTGGGGAGAAATTATGGTCGAAGTTTTCTGCGCTTCCATTCATATAGGTAACTTCGATATAACTGCCGAAGTCATTATAGATATCCGTTTCCGATAACATATAAAGTGGATCGTATCCGAATCCCGAACCGTTATCTACTGTTACCGTGGCAGTATCCCGGACATTACCTAATGAATCGGTTTCTGCGATATACATTGCAATAAGGTTTGACCATAAGATTTCGCCATCACTCCAGTACCTAACCTCCCAACGGTTGGCACCATCCGTATAGTCCCCGTTGGCATCCCCTATTGGTGTAATATCGAAGCCCCAGTTAGCCAGCGCCATTCCGGTACTTATTATCATCAGCCCAAGCACTAATAAAACTATAATGAGTATCCTTTTCAAATTGGGCCTCCTTTCATATTTGGCACTTTTTTCGTAGTATTGTTTTTCCTTGGTTTTTGGTCGGCTCAACCGGAGAGGCAAGCCAAAAGACTGCTGCCTCTCCGGTTGGCATATTTGTATAATAGTATGAATACCAGTTTTAAATGAGTCGTGGACCGCTGGTACCCCAGTTAGATATGAGTTCTAAAAAGTCTGTTCCGTCCACTGTTCCATCCTTGTTGTAATCAGCAGTAGCTAACGAAGTACCCCACGCTGAGATTAACTGCAGGAAGTCTGATCCATCGACAAGTTCATCTCCAGTGGAATCTCCTTCAACCAACTGCCCCATATCAACCGAGGTTGCTGGTGCGGTAAGCACTACATCATCCCTGGCATTCGAAAGACTTGTGGAGCTATCCAGCCGGATGTCATACGTTCCCGGATTTACCACACCTGCGATCCAGCTGAATGCGTTGCCGTTGAATGTCGGTGAGCCCGTGAAGGTATACACTGGGCTGCCGCTGAATCCGGCACCGGTCCATGCTGTATCCGCATACAGCTCAAGGGTCATTTCGTATGCAGTCCCGTCAGCAATAGTGGCGCTCGAACTACCGGTAACGGTAATCGAGCAGTCAGTGCTGGTCACGATCACATCGCCCTCGGTGCCGTCACCCAGGTTCAGGGGTGTAATATCGAAGCCATTGGCCGCATCCTTGACCTTTTGATCGGCGGTGGGAACCAGGTTGATATCCGCGTTTCCGCCGGCTAATGCCGTGAAGTGGTAGGTCATCAGGATACCGGTGCCATCGGGTCCCTGGCCGACCGGGCCGTTCTGGAGGAAGATGCCGTTGACATCGACCGTACCGTTGACGTTGTCCACCGTACCTACGGGGAGGTTCATCACGGTACCGCCGTTGACGGCTGCCCAATCGGGGTAGAAACTACCGGTTTCGAAGCCGCCGTTGTTGGTGGTATCGATCTGGACCACGCCCGGATCGAAACTAATGGCACACTGGGCCGCCCCGGTCATGGTACCGGAATGGATAATCACATCGACATCGAAGGTGTTTCCTTTATCTACCAGCATCGACGAAGGTGCCAGGAGCAACTGGGCACCGGTAACGATCACATCGCCCTCATCACCCTCACCCAGGTAGAGCGGTGTCATGTCAAATCCGTTGACCGCATCTTTGATTTTCTGGTCAACCGAAGGTTCCAGGTTGATATCGGCATTACCGCCACCGATTGCTTCGAAGTGGTAGGTCACGAGGATGCCGTTACCGGTTGGTCCCTGGCCGACGGGCCCGTTCTGGAGGAAGATGCCATTGACATCCACCGTGCCGTTGACGTTGTCCACCGTTCCCACCGGGAGGTTCGTCACGGTACCGCCGTTGACAGCCGCCCAATCCGGGTAGAAACCACCCGTCTCGAAGCCGCCGTTGTTGGCCGTATCGATCTGGACCACTGCCGGATCGAAGGTGATGGCGCACTGGGCCGCCCCGGTCATGGAGCCGCTGGTGCCCACGTCAATTAATACATCTACATCAAATTTGTTTCCAACATCGACCTGCATCGCGGAAGGATCCAGGAGCAGTTCCGGGCCGCGTACCGTTACATCACCTTCGGTGCCATCACCGAGGTTCAGGGGTGTAATATCGAAGCCATTGGCTGCATCCTTGATCTTCTGATCGCCAGCAGGTTCAAGGTTAATATCCGCATTCCCCGCTCTCACCGCCTCAAAGTGGTAGGTCACCAGGACGCCGGTGCCTTTTGGTCCCTGGCCGACCGGGCCGTTCTGGAGGAAGATGCCGTTGACATCGACCGTACCGTTGACGTTGTCCACCGTACCTACGGGGAGGTTCATCACGGTACCGCCGTTGACGGCTGCCCAATCGGGGTAGAAACTACCGGTTTCGAAGCCGCCGTTGTTGGTGGTGTCTATCTGGGCCACTGCCGGATCGAAGGCAATGGCACACTGGGCCGCCCCGGTCATGGTTCCCGTCTTGACGATCACGTTGACATCGAAGGTATCGCCAACATTGACGTCCATGGAGGAAGGGCTCAAGAGCATCTGGGAGCCATCCACCACGATCACATCGCCCTCGGTGCCGTCACCCAGGTTCAGGGGTGTAATATCGAAG
>CAZDMY010000156.1:2811-6260 GCA_964506405.1 uncultured Dehalococcoidia bacterium
GTGATGGCGCACTGGGCCGCCCCGGTCATGGAGCCGCTGGTGCCCACGTCAATTACCACATCAACCGAAAACTTCTGGCCCTGGCTCACCTGTTCTGCGGAGGGGCTAAGCGTCAAAGCGGAGTTGTATCCACCTGGCGGATCGGCGAAAGTTATGGCAGTCGTCAGGCACAGCATTAATGCCAGCAATGCTGTGATTATCAGAGTGCCGATCATAGTTCTTCGGAAATCCAATTGTTCGCCCTCCTTATTTAAGTATCGCGTAAATAATGTATTCAATATTATATTCTTGGCTTGTTTAGCAAGGAGCTCTGAAGTTGTCAGCAGTCAGGAACAGGTCACCGACATTGACATCATCATCGTCATTGACATCGCATCGCGGATTGGCAGGGGTTGCACCCTGACCGAAGTTGTTTGCCTGAGCCTCGATCATGAGGTCGCCAACGTCTACCGAATTATCCTGGTTAACATCGTATACGGACTGAATCTGGTAGTAGCTGTTCTCCACTACAGCCTGACCGTCGCAACTCATCATGAAGTCGATATAATCCTGAATAACGGGTTTGGGAGTGGGCATGTAGGTGGGGCGGAGGGTTACCATGTTCAGGTTTCTGGCCAGCGGGTAACTGCCGTTACTGATGGTGGTTCCGTCCGGAACAACAGGGTCTGATCCATCGGCGTTAGGTGATACTGCCAGGTTAGTTAACCCGCCGAGGTAAGCCACACCGACATATCCGATATGGTAGTCATTACTTTGAAGTGCGGATTGCATGTCGCCGTTGGTGAGCAGCCGGCTTTGGCCGGTCTCGTTGATGGTTGCAGCTTCATCAGCTTCACCAACGCCGATGAGTTCAAGGAAGGTGGCGCGAGTTCCGGAAGCTGCATCTCGGGCGCGTGGGACAATAACAAAATTGTCATTGGTCCAGTCGTCCGAACCATCCAGAAGATCGACATCGTCCCAGGTCATGGTGCTTATTCCTGCACCGGCTTCGTAGATAGCAGCCAACTGGTCCATGGTGATAACTTCGTGTCCATTGAGTAAGGCGGTCATGGTGGCACTATCGTCTACGGCCACTGCAACACCGTCTTTGCCGATTGGCCAGTCTACCAGTTTGCCTGTAGCCAGTTCTGTAGACTTCAACTCTCGTGAAGCACCGGCGATATCGGTCTGCACACTGCCGGGGCAATAGGGATAATGCGAGCAGTTGGCCGGGGTGCAATCGCAGGCCTCGTCATCATCGAAAGTACCCAGCAGGGAATTGACGCCATCGCTGGAGCCGGTCTTTTCATGATCCATTTCCACTGAAGGATACAATGCCTGAAAATCGTCTACGCTATCGGTATAAATGGGCCACAAAGTACTTGAACCTGTGTATTGAAGGTGGTCCTGGTTATCTGGTTGATAGTCATATTCTTCCGCCGCCGAAGCTGCAGGAACAATAAGAGCGCACATCGCGATGGCCATAATAGCCACACTGAAAATCCGAAGAATCCTGTTAGTTTTCATAATAGTTTCTCTCCTTATTTTTTATTTGGTGATCGTAATTGTGACTGGACTCTCTTTATATACCGCCACCCTGTCCCTTTCTACTCCATATTCACCTCCTCGATAGAGAATTATGTAGTGAGTCCTTTAGCGGCTCAAATTACTGGGCATTGATTTTGCCATTGTGTCCCTTGTTGTTCATGGTTGCCTTACTCATTGCCCCTGTATCGTGTTTAGAAATTCCGCAGCTTCGGCCTTATCACTAGTATCAATTAAGCATTCAGCAATTATTTGCCAAGGTACCATGAGGTATTGTCCAGGTGGTTTTCAGCAACTCTTATCTTTCATTCCAAATAAGATGCTATCACCCGAACATTAATGACAGCTCAAATAATTATGAAATTCTCGTTAAGGTTTTTTTTACAATTGGTAAGGGGGGTATTTGGATTGAATCCAGTTTCCAATGCTTTCAACCCTTGGCACTCAACGAATGATAAACAATAGTTAATTTGGTATGGACCCAATTATCGGAATGGCCGAAATAATCGTAATTTCAAACAGGCAGGGGTTGACATGCACCCATGGGTATGTGGTATAATAATATAAATAAAAGTTAATTATCGGTCCAGCGACCGATTGGTGGATGTGAAAGTGTGGGGGGCTGGGGGAGTAAGGGCATTCCTTCACGGGTGCCCTTACTTCTTTATATTTACCGCAAAAATTCGAGCGCCTCTTTACTTCATCTCGATTTCGGTGAACACCGAATTAGGGTTTGGCGGGAGGGGTGAAAACTGTAGTCTTAGAACGGTGCTCCTCATTTGATTGCTGTTTTTTTCGTCGCTTCCGAATTTTCCAATCATCCGGTTAACCGATTACCCCTTCAATCGGAGAATGGCGGAGCGCGTTCTATTGATAAACCGGACTGCAATTGCCGGATGGTATGAAATAATTCTGTAATAGTTGCTTGCTATACTCAATGGCATCGAAGGTCTAATCAGGTCGAAAGGAGGTGGTCTTGATGAACGGATACTGCATAAAATGCCGCGGCGAAAGGGAAATAAACGATCCCAAAAAGATCATCGCCAAGGACGGGAAACGATGGATGAAAGGGTATTGCCCTGATTGCGGCATGGCGGTTTGGAAACGCCTGCCACGGCAGGTGGACGATCTCGATTTGCTGGTTGTGTATCATTTGCCATGATGGCAACGTGAAGTATGTCATGCAAAGGGCGCGTGATCCCAATCACGCGCCCTTTTCGAACTTGCTGGATGATGCACACATCCTTACGCGCTTTCCTATTGACACCCCCAATTGCCTGGTATACGATAGGGGGAAATACGGCAATCGTTCCAAAAGCTACAGAAAATGAGAGACAACTGGTCAAAGACATTACTTGAAATGGCCTTTGTGGCGATCGTCGTGGTTATTGTGGTAATTGGAGTGGTGCTGTGGGGGGGGCTCGACAAAGAAGACGTATCCCTGGAAGGCGAGGTGATGTCCGAATCGGGTGAATCCCCATCCAGTTATGCTGTCACCGTTTTCCAGGGAGGAATGGTAACCAGCGATCATGTCACTCAAGTCCAAGATAGCGGTCACTACGAACTTCGCGGATTACCGGAAGGGGAATATAGACTATTTGTTCGGCAGTTCAATGTTGACTCGCCTCCATCGGATTGCAGCATAACCGGAGACCCTAACGCAATCGTCACGATATATGAAGGTACCGTTACTAAAGTTGCGCCGATTACAGTTAAATAACCTGTTATTCTATCAGTTAAAACCACTCCCGGTTTGTTACCAGTTTCGTAGATTTCTCATGATATCATTGAGTTGTTAGCAACGGACGATGGCTGGCTGACGCCACCTCTATCGTTATACACGAAAGTAACTTTACCATAAATCAATATTTTATTAATCCGGCAATTAAATATGGTACGTCATTCCGGCCCCTGAGCCGGAATCT
>CAZDMY010000157.1:0-6218 GCA_964506405.1 uncultured Dehalococcoidia bacterium
AATACAATCCCATATCAAGGAGTGCAATGGCTTCGGGTTTTTCCATAAGCGCATAGTTACCGACGAAATTCGAATCTGCGAAATCTATCCATGAGACCGCGTTGAGTATCGCCCCGCCTGCAAGGCCAGTATAGTTACCCTCGAAATTACACAGGTTAATATCACTGATAACCAGCAAATTAAGCATCCCTCCGGCTGCCGTAGAGGCGTAGTTCCCCTCGAAATTACAGCCGGTCAATGTTGGGCTTCCCATCAAAGTGAGCATTCCTCCACCAAGACCGATACTGATAGTGCCGCTGATGGTGGCAGGCGGTGCCAGGACCTGCCCAATCATGGTCAATTCGGGCGGCTGGCCGGCTCGGTTACCAATGAAATTACAGCCGTTCAGATTCGGCGATGACATCATATTGAGCATCCCGCCGCCAAACCCGATACTCCCAAGTGCGGGTGTACCACTAAGACCCGGAATAATCGCTGATGCAGGCTCAGGCACCAGAATTTCACTAACAATGGCGCTCAAGTCTGCGGGTTTCAATTCGCCTGCTTCCGGAAGGTTCAGCCAATTTGATAAACCTTCCAAGTACCCCGGCTGTGGCGGCGCTATCGGGAAGCCAAACATACCAAACAGCATCATCATATCGAAGAAATCAACATCCACACCGTTTTCGATGAAGTTGCAGTTGGTCAGGATAGGATCGGACATGATATTCGCCATCCCGCCACCGGCGATAGCGCCATTGCTTCCCGAAAACGTACAGCTGGTTAATGTCGGAAAGCCGTACATATTGGCCATACCTCCGCCAATAAGGGCAAGATTCTGCCTGAAATTACAGTTGGTCAGAGTCGGAGAGCCGTTAACATTGGCCATACCTCCGCCAAACATGCCTAGGTTCTCAATAATATCACAGTTACTGATTCGGGGTGATCCATTCAAGTTACAAATCCCACCCCCACCATCGAACATCGATGATCCGTTGCGGATCAGGAAACCATCGAGCAACGAGGTCGCGGTAAGTGTCCCGGCCCAAATGCACGGTCCGGCCATTCCGCCATCGATCTCGCAATTGGGTGTTCCTGAGCCCAAAATGGCCAGGTCCTTTTCCCAGACGATGTTCTCAGTATAAGTGCCATCCGCGACATTGACAGTACCCGGTGAAAGCACAGCGTTGATGCCATCCTGTATGGTAGCAAAAGCATCATATCCGAAGACATGACCCCCGACAGGGCTTCCGGGGTTCGTCCCGGCCCAGTCATCATCCACCCAGACTTCTGAGGGCGGAGCGAATTCTATACTGGCGAAGGCTACCGGCGGCATACCCGTTTGAGTGATTATGCCAGTCCCGTCCAGAGGCACGGTGAGATTCAATGTAAAAGATTGGGAACTGTAGTAATTCAGGATGTCTCCCGGATCAGCAAAATAGGCCGGGGTTCCCCCATTAACGGCAATGCTGATCAGCCCAGTCGGTATGTATGGATTATTCAGAGTGACCATATCAGGAGAACCCAGCGATTCAATAACAAGGGCGGCTTTATTGTTGAATTCAAACGATTCAAAGCTATCCACTTGAATCAACCCCCGAGTTGGAGAGGAACCCTCATTATATGCAATTCGATTGTCTACGCCTGTGGCTAATACCGTGAGAATTGCGGCAGGCACGAGATCGATAATGGGTTCCAGCCCTGTGAAATTAATCGTCATGCCGGCAGCCCCGGAGTAGAGAATCTGGCCGGAATCGCTGGCAGGACCAGGCCTGTACGTCACCCCGGCAATACCGGTTGGAGGCGTACCCGTAACGATCAGCGTATCATTTCCACCCTGGCCGTTGAAGGTTATCACCGGACCGATTAAACCCGAGCTTACGTCGATGGTCAAGGTGTCGTTCCCGGTATCACCACTAATGTCGATCACCTCTATACCCACATAGGTAATTACAGGATCGCTGTTTACCTGAATCGAGTTTGCATTCAGTGTAAACGTATCATTTCCTGCCGTGCCGTTAATAAACAGCGTGTCCGGCCCAACACCTTCAAGACTTCCACCAGATATACCAGCGGCAGTTGCCGGTTGATAGGGTAATGCTGAGAGTGTAATAGCCGATAATGCCATCATGATCAACAAGGTTTTCCTAAAAATTGTCATCACATCCTCCTGGTTTTCTATTGAGAAATGGTTTTGAGATGTTGCTCAACCTCTTTACAGACTTCCGACCATGATACGGGAGAGGGGGGACAGATCTGCGGGGCTTTCCTGACTTTAAATTCCGAAGCCAGAAGTGTGGATTTTGCGGAACGATGCACTTGTTTTACCTTGGATATTCTCGTAATGCTGGTAAGTATTATACTACAAAACTATGGAAACAAATATCGTTTTTTGAATTACACGAACAGGGCGGGCCGGAATCGAAATCCGGCCCGCCCTGTAACATCGTTTGTCAAATTCGTTGGATTACAATCCCAATCCCAGCATCAAAACCACGGGAACCCGCACCCACTGCATCACCAGGACCGATTTATTCACCAGCATCACCTGCCCCCCGACCGTCGGCCCGCCCCCACCAGGTATGGCTACCACAAATCCGGGGTGATTGGGGTCGTCCACGAAATCTGTACGCGTTTCGTAATAACCACTCTGATTCGCATCAAAGGCCATGTCATACTCACCAATTACCAGCGGCGGGGTCCATACCTCAATATGAAAAGTGCCGCTACCATTGACGATAGCAGTCGCCATCGGTGTTCCCGGTATTTTCATTCCATCAAACCAGGTGAGATTCTCGGTTATATAAATGTCCACGCTGGATCCGGGAGTGAACTGGCCGCCAGCAGCCCATACGCTCTCGTCGGGAGTGAAGAAATCCTTACCGGCACCCGCTGAGTCGGCAGCTTCAGCACTTGGGTAGAGTTGCGTATTGGTACAATAGCAGGTTACCGTCTCGCTAATCTCCACCCGGAAGGTGATGCTGCCAGACGCTGTATCACCGCTGCTGTTGGAATCGTCGCAGGTGATATCCGTCAATTGCCATCCCACGGTGAATAACTCGCGCGATGTGTAGGTGCCGGGCATCAGGCTGGACACTACAATTTGTTCGCCATCATGAACCGTCCCTGCCGCATCACCGATGAAGTCGAAGGTATCGGTCCCGCTGGCCGGAACTGTGACCTTCTCCACAATGATGGTTCCGGCCCCGTCGATGATGTTTACCTGATAATCCTCAACTTCGCCATCCGAAGCCGGACCGTCGTAGTTTATCCCGCTGTCGGTGGTTGCCCGGAATCGGGCATATGTATTACCGGTTCCAGCCCCTGCCGGGATCTGGAAACTCAAGCTGTTAACTCCCGTGGTCAGCACCTGGTCAGCGAAGATGTTCTCGCCAGCATCATCCCAGTCGCCATCGATGTTAAAATCCATCCAGGCGCTGAGGTTACAGGAACCACTGGCCACAACATCAACCGTAACCGTACCGGGTGCCGAAGGGTAGACAATCAAAGGCGAGGTAAAGGTGATGCCATCTTCGTCAGCAAGGCCGTTATTATCATCGCCATCTGCTGCCGGAGTCGGCTGGCCGTCCGGTTCAAAATCTTTGAGCCCTCCCAGAAGCAAAGCCCCACCGCCGTGACGCGCCCCGTTACTTGCCAGCAGAGTGGCATAGTTAAGATCGGGCGCATCCCCGAACTCCATGGAGTTATCTTCAAATGCCCCCATATCCACCCTGCCGATGAACCGTGGGTTCCCATCGAAATCGGTGGTGATGCCGGCCGGTACAGCCGCGTCACTGCCAGCATTTATGCAGGGAGAGATCGGCTGCAGCCGAGGATTCATGGGCCCGATAAACATCGGATTGAGGTTCAAGTTGCCGTTTCCAGGGTAATCGCCCCAGACAAGCGAATAGGTAACAGTTGCCGAGCTCGAGGGACTGTTGACCACTTCGTTCATCTCTTCATCCCAGAATATGCAGTTGGTGATCATCGGACCTGAATCGTCCGTGCTGTAAATACCGCTGCCGGAACCGCTGGCCGTGTTCGACAGGAATGTGCTATTGGTAATCACCGGATCAGCAACTTGCTCATTGTACATCGCCCCGCCATCTGACGATGCAGTATTCCCAAAAAAGACACAATTGGTGACCGGCGTGTCGACCCAGTCGTAATTGGCCATGCCTCCGCCGTGCATGGCAATATTTTCACGGAAATCACAACCGACAAATTCAGGAGTGTCCGCCCCATCATTGAATGCCCCTCCTCCCCTGTTTGTTACCTGGTTAAACTCGAATGTACATCCCTGGAAATAGTCATAATTACCGTAGTTATATACCCCGCCACCATCATTAGCAGTGTTCAGTTCGAAGGTGCAGTTCAGGATATCGTTGTAATCACTATTATTATACATCCCGCCACCATTTCCATCTGCAGTATTAGATCCGAAATAGCAATCGCTTACCGTACCGGGCGCAAACAAATCCCCACTGTGATCATTGTAAATCCCGCCGCCGTCAACATAGGCATGGTTTGTGGTAAACGTCCCGCTGTTGATGAAGATGCCTGCCTGATTGTCCCTGTTGTAAATCCCGCCACCGTAACTGCCGGAATTAAGCCAGAAGCTGGTAAGGGTGATCACCGGATCGCCACCATAGTTGTGCATCCCGCCACCTGAATCTAAGGCGCTATTGTTATTGAAATCGCAATTGGTGATAACCGGGTCGCCGTAAGCGTTGTAGAAGCCCCCACCACCCCAATAAGCCGTATTGGTATCAAAGGTACAATCCGTAAGAATAATATCGGAGCCGGTGAAAGAGCCGAAATTCTGAGCGCTGTAAATGCCGCCACCGCTCTCCCAGGCTACATTGTACATAAACGTTCCACTGGTAATTATCGGATCTGAATATTCCGTGTTGTACATGCCGCCACCCTGGGAACCGGAATTGTTCCAGAAAAGACATCCGGTGATCGGGGGGGAAGAGCTATCGTTGTACATCCCGCCGCCGTGCTGTATCGCCGTATTCCCGTCCCCTGAAAGTGGTCCGCCGAAGGTACAGCCCGTGATGGTGCCGGAGAAATCAATATTACAAATCCCGCCGCCATCGACATCGGCTGCATTGGAAAGGAAGGTACTGCTATCGATTACCGAGCTGCAATTGCTGGTATACAGACCGGCCCCATAATCGGCCGTATTGTAGAGGAAGTCGCAACCGGTTATGGGTGGGTCGGTGCTTGCGATAGACATGCCGCCACCGTACACAGCATCGTTCCCCCAGAATACACAACCGTCGTATGAAGGCGTAGTACCGCCTTCATTGAAAGCACCCCCGCCGTGCCAGGAAGCGGTATTATTGAAAAATGCCGCACCATTGATAACGGCATCGTTGTCCTCGTTGAAGATACCACCACCACCGACGGCGCTATTATTCGAGAAGGTCCCGTTATTAATCACCGGGGCGGTCGTGTGCGCGTTATACATCCCGCCGCCATTGGACGCCAAATTGCTGTCGAAGAAACAGCCGTTGATACTCGGTGCCGCGCCAACCTGGTTGTACATCCCGCCACCGTCGGTAATAGCATAGTTGTATTTAAACGTACAGTTGGTGATGGTCGGCGAGCCAACTTTGTTGAACATCCCGCCCCCGTGGGTATTTTCACCGAACCCATTCGCATAGCCCATACTGATAATAAATCCATCCAGTATTGCGGAACCTTCCAGTGCCGGGCTGCCCGAATGATAAAAGACGTGGTAGCAATTGTCGGTTCGAGTACCGGGATTGCCGATTTCTCCACTCAAGACCGTTAAATTGGTGCTTGGATCGCGTTGATCCCGGGCCGTCTCAGTCGCATCAAAGCCGCCATAGATGCCCACGCCGTTCTTCATGGCGAAGGAATCGCTGCGCTGGCCCGGGCTTCCCGGCCGGACCGGCGTGTAGGTGCCCGCGGCCACCCAGATCGTTCTATTCGGCGTGGCTGCCGCCAGGCCGTCCTGGAGATTTACAAAGGCATCTATCCAGGAGGAACCGTTATTGGCACCAACGGCATCTTTATCCACGAATATCGGCCCTGGATTTTCATCGGCGCCCATATCCACTATCCCCAGTATTATCCGCGGGTCACCGTCGATATCGGTGACGATCCCCGGCGGGATGGCTGCATTCGACCCGGCATTCACACAGGGAGAAGACTCTATGATATGCAGATCGCCGTAATTATCATCAACCGTGCCCCAGGTGCTGTCC